>DATGJV010000325.1:0-8079 GCA_035295005.1 Ktedonobacteraceae bacterium
TTATCATACCTTCTGCCCGTCCATTTACGAATGTTGTCAGTCCTGTTGTCCAGAAAACTACGCCACGACCAACGCTGAAGCCAACACCCACGGCACATGCGACAGCGAAACCGACAGTGCGCCCAACAGCAAAACCGGCACCTTCGCCGACTTCCAGTCCAACGCCATCACCGACGCCTCAACCTTCACCTTCGCCTTCGCCAATTACTATACTTGCCTTAACAGTGAGCCCGACAAGTTTGAATGGGCCTACCGATTGTCAATCTGTACAGTTTGGTTTCAAGTGTACTGTGACATTAACATTGCCGCAGAATTATCCAGGAAACGCCCATTGGTCAGCATCGTCAAGCGGTAACATTACGGTTCTCTTTGTCCCACAGAGGGGAACCCTATCGCCAGGGCAGCAGCAAACAGTGAATGTCTTTGCAGGGAAAACATGTTCACATAACAGCACCTTCATATTCTCGACACAGAATTCAAATGCCGTGGTATCCTGGCGTTGCTAGCACTGAGAACAACGTATATGGTATGGTGAGATGGCAAAAAAGATGGTTTGCATATCTGTGAAGGATTTGCTGATGCAGAGTTCCAACAACACATTTCGGCTGGCTTATGGCACTGAGAAGTTACATTTTGGCGAATTGCACCTACCTGCTACTGCTGGACTACATCCTGTTGCTATCGTGATACATGGTGGTTTCTGGCATATCCCGTATGACTATACCTTGATGACTGGTCTGGCAGATGACCTGGCAGCACGCGGTATCGCCGCATGGAATATCGAATACCGGCGTATAGGCGACCCCAACGGTGGCTGGCCCAACACGCTGCTGGATGTGGCAAGCGCAGCCGATTTTGTGCGTGTTATCGCTGAAAGGTATCAACTCGATCTGCAACGAGTGGTACCGATTGGTCACTCTGCCGGTGGACATCTCGCGCTCTGGCTTGCTGCTCGCCCGTATATTCCACAGGACAACGTTCTGGCACAGACAAACAACGATGTTCCTCTTGCTGTATGCGGTGTCATCAGTCTCGCGGGCGTTTCCGATCTGCTGATGGGCTGGCAACGCAAACTTGGCAACGAGGCTGTAGCTGAATTGATAGGTGGTAGCCCGGATGCAATGCCTGAACGCTATACAACAGCTTCACCCGCGGAAATGCTCCCTCTGGGCGTTCCGCAAGTTCTCATTCATGGCACAGCAGACGACCGCGTACCATTCGATATGAGCGAGGCGTATACGGCAAAAGCTCAAGCCGCCGGTGACGATGTACGCCTCATCAAACTCCCGGAGGTGGATCATTTTGCGCTGATTGATCCCACATCGCAGGCATGGGCCGCAACTGTTGATGCGCTCCAACAATTGCTCCAGGCAGGATAAGGCGTCATTTTTCAGGCGCGGCGTATAAGCCCGTTTGAGAGACAAACACATCGTATGTTTTCCCATCGGGTTGAATGAACGTGCCACTGCCATAGGCCGCCTGGACAACGGGTGAAGTCCAGGCTTGTTCCTGCACGGTCTTAAAGAAGTTGTCGTCACCTCCGTTCAACACCACGACGACATGATGGGAATTGGCTTCCAGGTTGGGGTCATCGTAGCGCCCCTCGAGGCGCGTCAGCTTGTAGCCGGAATGCAGACCAAAGATGTTGAGCCAGGTGGGAAACTTGATGATATCGCCTTGCAACATCCACTCATCGCCATTGATAATGTAGGTCTGCTCAGACGTTTGCTTGCCATTCTGGTCATAGAGCGTCAAATCCACGCTCATGAGATGCGGCACATTGGCAACTGCTGTGGAATGGACTCGCGCAACCTTGATATCGCTCGTCAGGCCAAGATACGTTTGAACGAGCAGCGAGAGCCAGAGCAGCGAAATGGCGAAAAACACCAGGACCGCGCCACCAAGTAATCGGCCCCAGCGCAGACGAAAGCGCGACAACCGACGCAATCTGTGACGTTCAAATTTACGCTCTTCCTCCCCACCTTCGTGTTTATAACCATACCAGCGTCCACGACGCAGACTCACAAACGCATTTATCAGTAAAAGGATTCCTACAATGGCTATTAGTAAGAGAAAAACTTGCGGCCAGCCAAACACGAACGGGATTGTCATTGTGTTTTCTCCGCCTTTCTACATACCATTTCTCGATAGCATGTGGTTGTACAAACTCGCTCAACTCACGCAATTCTCGTATTTCCTCTCTTTACTACACGGGTGACTCATCATTTTCGTTTTGTTGCCGATACTAGAGGTGAGGAGCATAGTATGATTAGCGAAACAGCAGAAAAAGTGCAATCCAGTACACGACCTTCAATTGAGTCGCATTATTCATAGCCCAAAACAGGCTCTCTGGACGGTTGGAACGGTCGCGATGGAAGGTATAGCGCGATTTCAGGGGCGATATGACGTTTTGCGCAAGCGAACTCATGCAGTCTGGCAGGCAGCCGAATCGTCAAAAGTCCTGGAAAATGAAGGACGCAAATTACGCCGTATCTGTAACTCGCAAAGCGTGATTGTCTTTCATCTCACACGAGAAGATGCCGACGCCAATGCACCTGAACGGGAACAATTACTGACAACGCGCATGTTACGCAAGTTGCTCCCCACGCTGCACAGATATGTCCGCAGGAACGATATTCTGAGCATCAGCAACAGTAGTAGTACAATGCTGGTGGCGGTCTTGAACGCTGACCGAGCCGGAGCGGAACTCGCCGCGCAGCGACTGCGTGAAGTGATGATGGTACAACGCATTCCGCTTAAACACAAAGGTTATACACGGTTGCTGGTCAGCTATCATGCCGTTTCATTCGCGCTATAATCACACACCACGAGGCATCGCACAAGGAGGGAATGTAGTCAACCCTGTATCTCCTTTTACATATAAGGGATGCCGGGGATATCCCTCTCTGGTAATGCCCAGGCAATAGATATCCTGCCTGGATGCCAGTAATCGAAGAATGTGCTTATCGCGGTCAAGCAGGTTTCCCTTTGTTCCCCATGCTGCAACAATACAGGATGACCGTGCGACTGCTTGCATGAGAAACTGGTCGTTCTCCTCGCCGACGGGGTTCGCAGCTTTTAGCAGGTCATGTGGATATGTTGTTTTACAGGCAAACAGGTTTACTACTTCCAGCGCACCAAATCCCCAGTATTGCGCAAAAGCGATACAACGGCTGATGGTAGGGTCATTTCTCTGCGCATCTGCCGTACTGGGATTAAGCATAATGAATGTTACTCTTGGATGGTCTGTAGACCATCCACGCCAGAGAGTGTAGCGATAGGTGTTTGTTATGTCAAATATGGCACCGCTATTGAAAGTGTACTTCGTTTTCATCATGGAATCAGGATTGAGCAGCTAAACGTTCAAGCTCTGAGACGACTCGCTCCAATTCTTCAATGATGGGATTTGTACCGGCATTCTTCAGAGCGTTGGTGACAGCGCGGTAATACCACAGGGTTCCCTCTTTACCACCGTTGAAGCGTTGCCAGAGCGCATCGCCGAGAACGCGGTAATCGGCGAGGACGGTGCGGGTGTTGTGCAATTTATCTGCGGCTGAAACGAGACGAACGGACGGGGATGCAGAGCGAATATGCGCGATATAGTTCTCTTTCCGCGCCCGCCAGGGTGGCTTGGGTATGACCTCAGCATCGGTACAACCATCCACAATCGCGACAACTGTATTGCCGAAACGGCGGCGAATCTCCTCGCGGGTAGCAGCACCGCCCTGATCTTCAATCGCATCGTGGAGCAAGGCGGCAATGGCCTCATCTTCATTGCCGCTATTTTCTATGACGATAGCTGTCACTGCCAGCAGATGCGAAATATAGGGGATGGTCGTTCCCTTGCGTGTCTGTTCAGCATGCAATTGCGTTGCAAAAACTAACGCTTCCTCGAAGCGGGTGGTAAGTACCATAAGAGAACCTCAATCATCTTTGCTCAATTTTGAGGAATTATAGCACATATTGCCGCTCATGTTTCTCAAAATCTGGCTGATGGAAAAGGTACCTTCCTGTCCTGGACAGCCTGGAGTTCCAAAACAAGCGATTCTATGCGACGCACAGATTGTTCCATTTCTACCAGGCCCTCGCGCACCTTTTCCGCACCGTCTAGAGGTTGCAGGTATACTCCAAACGTCCGCGTGACCTCTTTCAAATTTGAAAGAGGCCCTAGCAATTCTTGCGTCACCATGTCCACAAAGTCGTCTTTCGCCGCACTCGTCGCGACCATCTCACGGGTTCGCTGTGCAACCTGACGTTCTAATGAGAGCGCATATTGCTCAAGCGAGTGCTGTTGTGTCTGGATTTGTCGCCGCATCTGGCGCGTTTGTAATGCACGGGATAGGGAAGCTACGAAGTCATCGCGGTCAATCGGCTTCTGGATGTAGTCGTAAGCGCCGCCCCGCAGTGCGCGAATAGCGAGTTCGTGTTCACCATGCCCGGTGATCAACAGCACCGGGATGTCAGGATATCGCGCTAAAACTTGCTCTAACAAATCCAATCCATCCATACCGGGCATCTTGATATCGCTCACGACGGCATCGTACTCTTGTTGCTGCACCAGATCAAATGCTTCACTCGCAGAATCTGCTGTCTCCACCTGGACTCCGCTCATGCGAAGTGAAATAGTATGTGGAAGAGCCTGCAACAAAACTGGATCGTCATCAACTAACAGGATGTGTCCTGTATTCATGCTGGAAATACCTTTCTAGTCAACGAGGCCAAACCTTTCATGCTATCGTGAACGTTAAAAGCCCTCCTTTCAACCACCCACATATTGATCTGACCCTATCATCCTAATTTCCTCCTTTGATCCCGGCCAAATATGGCCTTAACGATATCACTTTTCAGGAAAGAGTACAGTTTCAATCTGTCCATTTCTCCTACTGTTCCTGTCCCATATGTCCGCGAAGGCTCGTAAACAGAAGAGCCAGGCCAGATGCTATAATAGCAGCAAAGAAACGAGCCACACATAAACAGATGTACAGGTGAAAAGCATTGACGAAAACATACACAACGAAAATCGGTCACGCGCACTTGAAAGTGCGCAATCTGGACCGCTCTATTGAATTCTACACCCGCTATCTGAACATGCACGAAACGGAACGGGTGGATAACCATTACGCATTTTTAACCGGAGGGTCGTTCCACCATGAGATTGCTTTGCAAAAGGTCAGGTCGAACGCTCCACAGCCACCTGCACACGGCACCGGCCTCTATCACGTCGCCTTTGAGGTGCCGGACAGGCGTTCTTTTGCCGAGGCATACCGCACACTGACACAGGCGGGTATTCCGGTTGCGCCCGTTGACCATTTTATTAGCTGGGCAATGTATTTTGACGATCCTGATGGGAACGGATTGGAGATCTATTGCGACTCTCGCAGTATGCCTGATGGGCGTCCACTGTGGAATGGAGAGAATGCTCCACTCAATGAAGAGACGATTCTGGCGGAAATCAACAAATAACCACGTATCTTCGAGTGTATATCAAGGAGCATTCAACACATGTCCCGGCCTCATACTGATGCCTTTCCGTTAGCAACTGAAGGTACACTACAACAGAAACAAACCCGTAATATCCCTTTGCTACTATTCGCCATCTGCCTGACATCCATTGTGACGGCGGTTAACTATACGAACTATGGGCCGCTCATTCCCACATTGGAGACCGACCTGCATATCACAAGCGGGCAGGCAGGCTTGATGTCCACTTTTTTGTTTCTGGGGCTTGCCACGACCTATATTCCGGCGGGAATATTGATTGATCGCGTTGGGCCGCGCTATGTGCTGATTGGCGCGTGTATTCTACTGACTATCGGGGGCGTTCTTTTGCCGCTCTACCCGAATCTGATATGGATCCTGGTATGGCGTACAATCGTTGGGTTCGGCATAGGCGGCGCGTTTGTGGCGGGTGCCAATATCGCTTCGCGGATGGGCAGACATGCTTCAATGGCACAGGGATTGTATGGCGGTTCTATCCAGATTGGCTCCGGTTGTGGGCTGCTTATCACACCACTGTTCTTCGCCTGGGTTGGTTGGCAAGGCTCATTTCTTATCTGGGGACTGCTGGGTATGCTGGCTGTCATTGCCTGGTTGTGTATTCGCGATGGACAGGAAGTTCACTCCGCAAATAAAATACAGATTGGCGCGGGTTTACGGTCGCCTTCGGTCTGGACGTTAGGACTCTCGCACCAGGGGACGTTCGGCCTGGGCAATGCAATCGCGGCATGGATAGCGGTGTATCTCGCCAATCAATACGGGCTGCCGCTCGCGCTTGCCGCCACACTCGGCTCCTTCGCTTTACTGGCGGGTGTGTTTTTCAGACCACTGGGTGGGATTTTACTGGCGCGGCGTGTCATAGGAGCTATTCCATTATTGCGTGCGGGTACCATCGTATCCAGTACGGGACTGCTGCTGCTAGTAATCCCTTTGCGCTCCCCGATTTTAGTCATAATCGGCTTAGCGGCTATCGCTATTGGCACCACAACGCCTTATACGCCCGTCTTTAATGAGGCAGCAAAGCTGCGCACGGTGGGCAAGGGGGTAGCGCAAGGTCTGGTGAGCATGATTTCATGCCCGGCTGTCATCATTGGGCCACCGATCATTGGCCTCATCTATGGCAATACCGGCAATATCTCGCTGGCCTTTAGCTCAATACTGTTTTTCGGCTGTATCGCCATCACCGCCTCATTTTTAGCGGGTCCGGCAGTGAAACGTGAAACTATTGAGCAGGTTACGGCTCCGATACCACATCCTGATGAAAATCTTGTGGGTTAACGAACAATAGCATACAAGCCCCTCTCATGCTACTTTATTTGCGGTTTGCGCGTTAACCATGTAGGAGTATAGATAATTGTAGCCTTGTCTCTACGCTAAAATGATAATATGACTGTAGTAATCACAGTAACCGCAACATCCACAACAGAAGGAGTTTCTGAACGCTATGCAACAACCGAAGGCTATCTTGTTTGACCTTGATGGTGTTCTTACCGACACCTCTGAATACCATTACCGGGCCTGGAAACATCTCGCGGACGACGAGGGCATTCCCTTTACCAGAGAAGAGAACGATGCTCATCTTCGGGGCGTGGGGCGTCGCGACTCATTGATGTACATTATCCGGGACAAGCACTACTCCGAAGACCAGATACAGGAGATGATGGATCGCAAAAACCGCTACTATCTTGAATTGATTAAGAACATGTCGCCTGAAGAGCTGGTAGCGGGCGGCAAAGAGCTATTACAGGAAATTCACAGGGCGGGCATCAAAATTGCGATAGCTTCCAGCAGCAAAAATTGCCGACAGGTTGTCGAAAGTCTGGGTATTATGAGCTATCTTGATGGTCTCGCGGACGGTTATAGCATCGTCAACAGCAAACCGGCACCCGATTTATTCGTCTATGCAGCCGGAATATTACAAATTCCCGTCGCCGATTGCATGGGAGTTGAAGACGCGGATGCCGGCATTGAGGCGATAAAAACCGCGGGGATGCAGGCTCTGGGCATTGGGCCAAAAGACCGCTTTCATCGTGCGGATAAAGTGCTGCCCGACCTTGCGAACAAACATCTGCAAGATATGCTTATTCAATAACAATGCAATCCCAGATTCTGGAATATGAGTGTACTGGAAATGGGCATATACTATTGCTACAGAAAGGATGCGCTGTGAATCTCTGGCAAATAAACGAAGATACTTTTGATCCTCAGAAACTGCATACGCAAGAAACGGTCTACACCATTGGTAACGGCTATTTTGGTACACGAGGGACGTTTGAGGAGGGGTATCCACAAGACAACCAGGCAACTCTGTTATTTGGTGTATTTGACCGTATCGAGGTTGGCAGAGCAGAGCTAGCCAATGTACCGGACTGGCTTCCCATCATGCTTTTCGTCAACGGTGAACGCTTCCGCCTTGACAGGGGCAAGATTCTCGGGTATGAGCGCAATCTGGATATGTACAACGGTGTTCTTACTCGAACTGTACGCTGGGAAAGTCCCGCTGGTGTACAGCTTACCATCTCGGTTGAACGTTTCGCCAGCCTCGCGGATGAACACGTGGGGGCTATTCGGTATAGCGTGACT
>DATGJV010000326.1:0-10825 GCA_035295005.1 Ktedonobacteraceae bacterium
CAGTTATCCAGACCATAGCCAAACCAGGGGCTGTTATGAATCATATTCAGTGCGGCTTGCCAGAGCGAGATGCGAACCGTGAGTGTGTTGACGCCATTCGCGCCGGTATGCCCGTAAAAAATAGCCGCTTCGATACGATGGCGGAAGAGATAACCGCCAACTCCCAGCGCCACAATGGCAATGGCTCCGCCAATGAGCAACACGTTACGGTTGCGAATTGAGAGAGCGAGCATAAACACAGCGGCGGCAGCAATGGCAATTTCCGCTCCGTTCGACTGCGTTAAATACAGTACGGACAGCAATACCACGCAAAAAGCGAGGGCAGCGATACGCTCTATCCAGGCGGTAGCGGTCGGTATGTTCTTACGAGACTTCAAGAACGCCCATGCGAAACCGAATGGCAAGACATAATCAAACAGCAGTCCTATACTGTTCGCGCTCCCATAGACCGCACTGACGCGACGAATACCATCTTCCAACACCAGTGTATTTTTGAAGAATATGTATTGCACCAGACCCATGAGCGCGATCACAAAGCCCGTCGCCAACAAAGCACCTACTACTCGCTGCACATCCTGACGCTCTCGAATGCAGAGGAACAACAGGAACATATACACGATAGGCTCAACAATCTCCCGCCGTAAATCACGTAATGCCACATTGCGATCATAGGCAAAAGCAATTGAGATGGCTGAAGCACACAGAAAGACAAGCACGGGCAGAGCAAACGGCCCTACTCTATCGCGTAATTCCTGCCACGATAGACCATACAGCCAGCGATTTCGCTTGAAAAGAAGTTGGGCGATTGCTACAAGCAGGCAAATACAAAGAGTGATCTCGACAAGGCTAAACGAGTAGGAGTAGTGACTCAATAACGGCTTTTGCAAAAGATAAAAAGGCAATGAAAGCGGCAATAATGCAACGGCAAAAGATAAACGAAACCAGCATAATACGGCAAAGCATGCCAGGAATGGATAAGAATAGAAAGGATTCACATGAAAGAAAGCGGCAGAACCAAGATTCCAATTGCCTGTTACATAATAGAGCGCCATCGAGACAACCATGCCACATTCAATAAGGCGATTCCACCAGAAAGGCGAAAATCTCTCGATGCGCTTTCCGTTATTGGCCGGTGGTTCATTCGGCGTGCGTGTAATGTGTTCGCTTTCATCAATATTACCCGGCATATCCAACCTCGGTTCGGACGTGGGTAAAGACGTACTTTGACTACTCATTTCTAGTATCCTACATACAAAATACGTGTCTATTACAACATCGGAAACGTTGTGATGGAAGTATAGCAGATATCCATTTTGTGGTCTAGCAACCAGCGTTTTGCCTGTGCCATATAGGACTTTAGGTCAACAATATCAGTAACTCTTGTCACATCCTCATATATAACAACGCAAAGAAGGGAAGGATAGACACAAATTGGCACACCCATATCCGCGCGAGGAGCCATTACATGTCAACATGTAATGGCTCCTCGCGCGGATATGGGTGTGCCAATTTGTGTCTTATCTGGTTAATTCGGCAACGAACTGGTGGAAGACATGCACATGATGGTCAATATCTTCCTGCGTATGCTGCACCGAAATTGTCCACTGATCATCGAAGCCTGGAGGGAAGAGGATACCGCGATTCGCCAGGAAAAGCCAGTAGGCATACGAGAGGCGAATATCAATATCCCACCAGGCGCGGTAGTTTCGCGCACGCTCGTAGCGGAACATGGCACAACCCTTCGCGCCAATTTGTGCGACGTGCATCGGCATATCAAACTCTTCAATGATGCCGACATAGGATTCGGCCAGTTGTTTTGAAAGGCCCATTGCATGTGCGTGCGCTTCCGGCGTGAAAATCTCTGTCAATGTGACCAACCCGGCTCGCATTGACATCGGATTGCCGTTGAAGGTGCCAAGATGCAACACTTCTTCATGATTGATGTGGCGCATAATGTCCTCACGCCCACCAAAAGCACCAATTGGCATACCTCCGCCAATAGATTTGGCGAGACAGATCAAATCAGGCTCCACAGGATAGAGTTCTGTGATACCGCCAGGGGCAACGGTGACGCCCGTTTTCACCTCATCGAAGACGAGCAGCACGTCATGGTGCCTCGTAATATCACGCACACTTTGCAGATAGCCCTCATCAGGCAACATGATACCGACGTTCATCAATACAGCCTCGGTAATGACAGCGGCAACTTCACCCTCATGCTCGGTCAGAATACGTTCCAGTGCCTCCGGGTTGTTATATGGAGCGATAATAGTATTGCCCTTGATATCCTTCGGAATCCCTAGAGACGCGGGTACGGTGTTGGGATGCTCGGCAGGGCCAGCCGCCGCTACGGAGGGTTTCGTACTCATTAAGACAGTGTCATGGTGGCCGTGGTAGGACCCCTCAATTTTGACAATCTTGTCACGCCCGGTGTACGCACGTGCCAGACGCAAGGCATCCATCGTTGCCTCGGTACCAGAGTTGCAAAAACGTACCTGCTCGATGGGTGCGAAGCGACGTACCAGCTCCTCCGCCAGAAAAACGGTATCGGCACAGGGTAGCGAATACAGGCTCCCTTTCCCAAGCTGTTCGCGCAAGGCGGCTACTAACACTGGATGCGCGTGACCAACTAACAGACTACCAAAGGCAAGATGAAAGTCTACATACTCGTTGCCGTCATAATCCCAGATATGACTACCTTCAGCGCGGCTAATAGTCAGCGGATAGGGTGGCACGGCCTGGAACGAACTAGAAACACCCAGTGGTAGCGACGCCTTCGCTCGCTTATGCAGCTCATGAGATCGAGGAGTACGCTTCCTGAACTCCGCTTCCTCGCGAGCAACGATCTTTTCAACAATCTCAGGATTGATCGTAAGAGGTTCCCGAAGCATCATAGTTCCTTTCCTGTGGAAACAGGGATAGCTAGAAATAAAACTTGCTACATCATTCGATAGCGCAGCTTTTGCTGTCTACTCCTATTGTACTCCATAACCAATGAAATTAGCAACTGTTGAGGGCATTTTTATACGATATTCTTCATATTTCGGCGTTATTTGCACGAAATTCGTAATATAAGACGGGGAAATCGTCAATAAAAAACCGCACGTACTTGCGGTTTTTTATTGACGATTTCAACTTTGCTTTACCCTTGACTGTGCATTGCTCCAGATGTTGACGCTGTGCGAGATTGTACGGGTCGTTTCACAGGAGGTCGTGTAGGACCAGTGGGCTTACGGGTTGTCCAGGTGAAGATCGAGCCGATGACAAGGAGATAGGTGGCGTAAAGAATCCCTTGCAATACCGTCGGCGCTTCGGCGTAGCCGAGGAAGGTATGCAATATGTCGCCGATAGTGCTGCTTTCACTGAGGATACCAGCGGTACTCCAGAGTGTCGTTGTGCCAAAAGGCAACCAGCCGAGTTCCTGCATATTCTGCACAGCATTGCCGAGCAGTCCAGCGGCAAAGATAAGCAATAGGATTCCCATGATACGGAAGAAAATGCGGAAGTCGAGTTTGTAACCCAGACGATAAATCAAAAAACAGAGTCCCGTTGACGCAAGCAAACCAAGTAATGCACCCAGCAGCAATAATTGCCAGTTGGTCTGGAATGCAAATGCCAGCATAAATACCGCCGTTTCCAGCCCTTCGCGTCCTACCGTTGTAAAGGCAAGCAGACCAAGAGCAAAACCTGAGCCAGCCAGACTGGCCTTCGCGGTAATATCTTTCTTCAGATTCCGGCTATTCTTCTGCATCCAGAACGTCATGGTCGTGAGCAATACCACAGCGCACAGATAGGTGATAGTCTCAAATATCGTCTGGAATGTCGAACCATCATATGATCGCACGGTCACATAGATAACAGCGCCACCCAGGAATGAACCTAATACAGCGAGCAAGACGCCAGTCCAAACGGCACGTGCCTGATGCATTTGACCAAGTTGACGCAGTGCTGCGAGGAGAATACTCACAATCAGGCTAGCCTCTAGCCCTTCACGCAAGAATAGAATAAACGCCGCAATCATAGGACAAATTAACCCTTCTATCAAAACAATCAAATTCGGCTCAAGCCGATATGTAATTCCTACTTCCGTACTCAGATATTAGCACACCCTAACATATTGAGTCAAGAGAGAATACCCGATATCCAGCCATAAATCTCCTGAAAGGAGCCAGCTACGTAAAAAAGGGGAATTCTGAAGTAGATGTTCCTGGTATACGGCAGTGTAGTTCGAGAGGATGTTCAGGGCGATCATCGTCTCCAAAGGTCTGCTCAGTCCGCACAGACTTTCTTGTAAAATTTTTTTTTATGATTTCACTTATCCAGAATCACTTCTGATTCTGCTGATATACGTTCACCCTGATGTATGCTGGAAGTTTTTGACAAGCTTCAGGAGGCTTGAGCAGTTACAATACTTGTCACACCACTTCCACTATCTCACTTTTACGAGATAGGGAAAGGAGTAGTCTTAATTGCTCATAACTTATGGCTACTCCTGCCGCACGAACTATGCCCTCTGCGTCAAGCACTATAGCAAATGGGAAAGCTTCCACATGATACTCTTCCAACAAAGAGGATGTAGAGGTAAGAACTGGAACCTGTATCTTCTGCTCAATTGCATATATTTGGTTGAGTTCTACATCCGAAGTTGCTATTACCAGACGACGAAGGTCTGGTTCTTTGATAGCAATACGTTGTAAAGCCTTGAGTGCAACAGGGCATGCCGAACAGCCGGGCAAAACGAATAAAAGAAGGCATGGTTTTCCTCTAAACGTTGTGATTTCTATTATATTATTATACTGATCAACAGCAGTAAAAACAGGTGACTCTTGCCCTGCTGCAAGTCCTCTTAAAGTTGAGTTCTGATCCACAGAGGTAAATAACAACCTCTTATTCTTGATACTAATTCTCACAGTGAAGTAACTTACTACTATTAGAGCAATACTCAGTACAGGGAATCGCCACAGCCAACTGATAAAAGGAAAATGAAAAATAAGCCATGCATGCAAACCTGCAAGCAGGACATACACAACTGCTACGGTGATACTCACACTATCAACCTGTTGTGGTTTCGCTCCACCAAAGCACCCACAATCTTTGTCGTAGCCTTTGGCAATTAGCACTATTTTAATTCCAGCAAAACCTACAAAAAGAGCAAGTAGTAAAAGCGCGTTCCATACAGCAAATATCCCGGCAATGAGAAGAAGGGACAGAATAATTTCTAGCCAGGGGAAAATTTTTGTAGCAGGAGAGATGCTCCAGGGAGGTAGCAAACCTTGTTGTCTGAGAGTGTTCGTAAAATATAACGGATCATTGAGCTTAGTGAGACCAGAAACACCCAGCATAGCAGCGAAGTACATTTCAAGAAGAAAAGAAAGGATACTCATGAGGCTCTCCACATCTACTGACGAGCGGTTTTCAAATTGAAAACCGCTCAATCAAGCTATGCATTGCCGGTATATCTGCGTTATTACCACATTTCTGAACTAGCATTGTATTTGTGTACATTGTCCTCTAATGTTAAAGCCACATCCACAATAGATGCTCCGATCGCGAGCATCATAGCAATAACATCCACCTTGACTGTAGCTACAAGGAGTCATACAAGTATAAGCGTAACACACCCTGGTTGTGCAGGGAATATAGTTTGGCCTGTCACTGTGTACATCCTTAGCAAAAGCATTTGCGGCTGGGATGAAGGCAAAGCAACCGGCTGCTATTTTAAGCAGGCATGACAAAGCAGGCAACAAACCGCCTGACCACACTGGGATGAAGGCAAAGCAACCGGCTGCTATTTTAAGTCCTACCTTCATCCCCTCATGAAGGAACCTGCGACGTGAAGTGACCTGTTTTTCTGAGTCAGAATCGTAGCGATTTTTATCGGGCATAAGTTTCTCCTCTGGTGTAAGGCATGTGCCAACAACACGAACAAAATACCGCTTTATCTTTCTCGTACACTGATGAACACCTCGTGTTGACAGTGAACGTTAGTAGTAGGTATGCTTGATATGGCTACATCCACTTCTTCTGTCAATACAGAGGAAAGTATAGTCAGGATGAAAGTCATTCTCAGGGCAGTAATAGCACGCCTACCCTGTTTCTAAGATAACACTACATGTGCGGAATAAACTTCCGCAAAAAGGAGTATTTTTCAGCTAAAGAGGGATTACTCATGAATCTGATGCATAATGCTTTTTTTGGTGAGGTTCTCTGGCGATTCCGAAAGCGCAAAAGATTATCTCAGCAACGCCTGGCAGGATACATAGGAGTCCATCGGGATTCTATTAGCTCGTGGGAGCGAGGGGAATATTTTCCAGAAACACCCACGACGTTGCATGAACTGGCACGTGTGTTGATGCTTGATGCAGAAGAAAAATGCTTACTCTTTGAATCGCTCTATGGAACAGTGTCGATATTGCCATTCTACAATCTTCCTGAACATAATCCCTATTTCACCGGACGAGAGCAGGTCTTACACCAGATGCACCAGCAAATGACGACTGGCACATCCGTTACTCTCTCAGGCGCTTATGCTATCAGCGGCCTGGGGGGGATCGGCAAGACACAGATGGCCCTCGCATATGCCTATCGCTTTCGCGAACACTATCGTGACATCTTCTGGGTGCAAGCGGAGACACAGGAGACACTGGTGAGGTCCTACCTCACTTTTGCAGAACACCTGCGTTTGCCGGAACGTGAGCAGCACGAACCCCGGCAGGTGATCGAAGCGATCAAACGCTGGTTACGAGAACATAAAAGCTGGTTGTTCATTCTGGATAACATAGAGAAGCTGGAACTCCTCCGCGAACTTGTTCCTTCCCTCCGGCAAGGGACAGTTCTCCTTACTACACGTCAGGCAGAGGTAGCTCCTTTTGCCCATAGCCTCGCCCTCGATGTCATGACAGAAGAAGGAGGTAGCAGACATCCTGAACGATTTAGGGGAACTCGCCAGGCTGCAAGGCAAGCATGCGCAAGCAAGAGCCTACTTTCAGAGATCGCTGGAGATTTGGGAAAAAACGCCGGGTACATAACACAAATAAGGCAGGAAGCACAGCCAGAAAAATTTGCCGCAACAATTCTTACCGGCTGCTGGACAACCTGCCTGGAGATACTTTCCACAAAAGAACGTTCTCGTGGAGACACCTGATTATTTTATGCTTAATACCGTCACATCGAAAACAAGTGTTGCATTGGGAGGAATGGCTCCCTGTGCGCCCTGTGAACCATAGGCAAGTGCGGGCGGGATAAGCAGACGGCGCGTACCACCAGCCTTCATACCCATCAAACCCTCATTCCAACCTGGGATAACCTGCGCCTTGCCAAGAGGAGTCACCGCGAACGATTGCCCCTGACGATCATATGAGCTATCAAATTTGGTACAGGTGCTGTCCAGCCAACCGGTATACTCGACATTGACCGTACTTCCAGCTTTCGCTGCCGCGCCAGTCCCGGTCACAATATCTACATACTCAAGTCCGTCCTTCAGTTTAACCGGTGTGCCGGTAATTAAAGGAGCCTTTGCAGGACCCGCCGTCGGAGTTGCCACATCAGTATAGATACTGCTCGTTTTTGTACCTGCGGGTGACACAAAACAATCTCGCGTCGTAGCAGTGGCTGCCGCAGCTGCATGTGATTTCGCCGTCGCTGTCGCTTGCGCATCCTGGTTCGCTGTCTGTTGGGCAGTATAATTCTGGTATTGCCAGAAGCTCAAGCTGGCAATAGCAACAACCAGAACAGCCACCACTATGCTTGTGATAATGCGCCGTCGCCGTCGCCGTCGCTCCAAACGCATCAATCGCTCTTGCTGGCGCTGCCCCGGCCGGGCCTGTCTCTGCGGTTCATTCTTCCGACCATTCACCGTTTGTGTCATTGGGAAAGTTTCTCCTTGCGTGTCTTTAAAATAATATAGCAGCAAGAGATTACCATATCCACATGCATTCTGGCAATAGGTAGAGAGGGCTATAGGGCTATGAGGCTATCCAATCTACAACACCTACAATCTGGCAAGAGGCACTTCACCCTTTTGTGAGACAAATTACATTGAAATGTATAACATCCTACTCGACATATTCACTAATGCTGTGCTACAATACATGTCACCAGGAAATATGATTTAGTAGAACTAGCAAGCGTCAAACCTCCCGGAACAACTGTCAGTAAGGAGAACCTATGCCTCAAGGATATATACGATTTCCACATATACATGAGAATACCATTGTATTCGTCTCAGAAGATGACCTCTGGCTTATTGAGAAGAGCGGTGGGCGTGCCGAACGCCTCACTGCCGGTGTAAACGAGGTAAGTACTCCCCGTTTTTCGCCCGATGGTCAATTGCTGGCCTTCGTTGGACGCGAAGAGGGGCCAAGTGAAGTGTATGTCATGCCCGCTCTCGGCGGACCAGCGCAGCGCCTGACATTTCAAGGGACTCAGTGCCACGTTCTAGGGTGGTCGCCTTCTGGTGAAGAAATACTCTATGCCAGCAGCGCCGGGCAATTTACGCACCATTTCCATGTAATCTATGCAATTAAGCCCACAGGAGGGCAACCACGCCAGCTGCCAGTGGGAACGGCAAACGCAATTTCATATGGCCCAACGGGCGGCATTGTGCTAGGTAGAAATATTGGAGAACCATCACGTTGGAAACGATATCGCGGTGGCACTGTTGGACATTTATGGTGCGATGCCGATGGCAACGGCTCTTTCAAGCGATTACTCCGACTGGACGGCAACGTGGCAAATCCATGCTGGGTTGGAGAACGCATCTACTTCATCTCCGACCACGAAGGTATAGGGAATATTTACTCCTGCACGCCTGATGGCAATGATGTACAGCGCCATACCGATCAGCGCGATTTCTATGCACGTAACCTCTCTACGGATGGCTCTTCTCTGGTATATCATGCCGGGGCCGACCTGTTCCTGTTTGATCCACAATCTGAGGATATTCGCCATATTGATGTAGACTTGCCGAGTCTGCGGACACAGCGCAACCGCAAATTTGTGCATACCAGCAAATACCTGGATTCTTACGCGCTACACCCACAGGGGTACGCTGTCGCACTTACCACACGCGGAAAAGCTTTCTCAATGGGCAATTGGGAAGGGCCAGTGCTGCAACATGGCGCAACGGATGGTGTACGTTACCGGATGCTCGAATGGCTCAATGACGGCAAACGACTGGTAGCGATTAGCGATGAGATTAGCCGCGAAGCCCTGGTAGTTTTCAATCCAGAGGATGCCAGCGAACCCAAAGTCTACACCGACATTGAGTTTGGGCGTGTCACTGAACTGCAGGTCTCACCCACACATGATATTGTTGCCATCACAAACCACCGTAACGAACTCCTGGTCGTTGACCTGGAATCTGGTCAGTCACACATGGTAGACAAGAGCAATAATGATAGTATCTCTGATATCGCCTGGTCGCCAGATGGTACCTGGCTGGCTTACAGTTTCGCTCATACATCGCAGAAACGCGCTATCAAACTATGCGATATGGAAACTGGGGAAACACATTTTGTAACCGAGCCAGTCCTACAGGATACCAATCCGGCCTTTGACCCGGAAGGGAAATATCTCTACTTTCTGGGTTATCGCACGTTTAATCCGGTACGCGATGAAATGCAATTTGATAGAAGCTTCCCCCGTGCTGCGAAGCCTTATGCCATCACCTTGCGGCGAGACTTGCGTTCTCCATTTATACCGGAACCGCGTGTGCCTCAACCCAACAAAGAAAACGGAAAAGATGAGGATACGACTAAAAAGCTTGCCGATAACGGGGGAGATACAGAGAAGACCGATGAGGAAACAGGAAAAGACAATGCAGAGCAAAAAGAGTCGGCAGAGGAAAGTTCTCGCTTGAGCATAGACCTTGAGGGGATCACCGCTCGCGCCTTGCCTTTTCCTGTCTCCGAGGGGCGTTACCGCGCAATTCGCGGCATCAAAGGGAAAGCCCTCTTCCTTTCATTCCCCATCCAGGGAATGTTGCACCCGTCTGCAGATTCTCACGAGGCAAAGGGCCGCATTGAGAGTTTCGAGTTTGAGAACCAGAAGCATGATTGGCTAATTGACAGTGCAAGCAGTTTCGACCTCTCACGTGACTACAAGACGCTTATCTATCGTTCACACCGGCGCTTGCGTGTGCTAAAAGCTGGCGATAAAACACCCAAACCAGAAAGTAACGAGACCAGTCGTGAAACGGGTTGGCTCGATCTCAACCGTGTGAAAGTCTCTGTTCAGCCAGCTGCGGAATGGCGTCAAATGTTCGCCGAGGCGTGGCGCCTGCAACGCGAGCATTTCTGGACAGCAGATATGTCGGGTGTGGATTGGGAAGGTATCTACAAGCAATACGCTCCTCTGGTAGAGCGCGTCAATTCGCGAGCAGAACTCTCTGATCTGTTATGGGAACTGCAAGGCGAACTCGGCACCTCTCACGCCTATGAGATGGGAGGAGAGTATCGCCAGGGGCCGTATTACAGTCAAGGATTCCTCGGTGTAGACTGGTTGTATGATGCCGAAAATGAACAATACCGCATCGCCCGTATCGTGCAGGGAGATACCTCCGATGAAGAGGCAACCTCACCACTTACCTCACCTGGCCTCAACATCACCACGGGCGATGCCGTTCTGATGGTCAATGGACAGCGCGTCGGGGCAAGCCTTAGTCCGCAGCAATTACTCGTGAATCAGGCACGTAATGAGGTACAACTGACCATTGAGAGTGCCGAGAGCAAGGAGAAACGAGTCATTACCGTCAAGGCACTCCACAATGAAAGACAGGCCCGCTATCGCGATTGGGTTGAGCAAAATCGTCACATCGTCCATGAAC
>DATGJV010000327.1:0-4464 GCA_035295005.1 Ktedonobacteraceae bacterium
ATTACGGTACGGGTCAGGGACTGGCTGCGCTCATCTACGAACACGCCTTTGACTACATGGACGCCCCCATCCAGCATGTGACAGGAGCGGACGTACCTATGCCTTACTCGAAAGTGCTGGAACGTGCCGCGTTGCCCAAAAAAGCTGATGTGGTGAAAGCAGTCAAAGCCATCGTTCCCGCAGCTTTGGCCCACAGGTAGATTCATTAACCCGTAGGGGCCGATTTATCGTGCCCAGCGCCGATTGATCGGCCACCGCGGGCTTGCCGATCAATCGGCCCCTACGGGGTCGGAGACTTACGAGATGAAAAAAGTAGAGATGCCCAGGATGGGCGATACAATGGAAGAGGGCAAGATTCTCCACTGGCTCAAAAACGTGGGCGATACTGTTAAAAAGGGAGAAATGCTCGCCGAGGTCGAGACTGATAAAGTCAATATCGAGATAGAAGCCTTCTCAAGCGGCGTGTTGCGCAAGATACTGACTGCCGAAGGTGAATCGGCTCCCATTGGGGCAGCCATCGCTCTGATTGGCACGCCTGATGAGCCACTCCCTGGCGAAAATGGCAGTTCGTCTGCTGCCGCGAAGTCAGCAGTTGCGCCAATCGGCGAAGAAACAGGTACGCACAGAGAGGCAATGCACCAATCTTCAGGCACCGTTGCAACTCAGGTTGCATCCTCGTCAACGACGAACAACGGGGGGCGCATTTTTATCTCCCCGCTTGCCCGTCGCTTCGCGGAAGAGCATCAGCTTGACTATGCTGTGTTGCAGGGTACCGGCCCCAACGGGCGCATCATCAGGATGGATATTGAGGCGGCTCTTGCGCAGATTGCGCAACGACGACCTTCCGTTGCAACATCTCCCACGCTTCCGCAGCAACAACCAGTCGCGCCGGAACCACAGCCCATGCCGGTATTCGTTCCAGTCGAGACAGACGAGGTGGTCGAGATTCCTCTAACCTCCATGCGCCGCACCATTGCCCGGCGGCTCAGCCAGAGCATGCAGACCGCGCCACATTTCTATGTCACGACCGTCATTGATACGACGAATCTTGCGGTTTTGCGCACGCAGATTAACGAGTATGCCGCGCACGACCCCGCGCCTGTGAAGGTTAGCTTCAATGACCTGATTGTGCGGGCTGTTGCGCGTGCGCTGGTTCGCATGCCACAGGTGAACGTCTCCTTCGCGGAGGATAAACTGCTGCAAAAGAAAACCGTTAATATCGGTGTTGCCGTCGCGCTTGAGCAGGGCCTGATTGTGCCGGTTCTCAAGAATGTTGAGCAGCGCGGTATTCTCGATATCGCCCGTGAGACAAGGAGACTGGCCGAGGCGGCGCGTGATGGCAAGTTGCGGCCCGAAGAATTTAGCGGCGGCACCTTCACCGTCAGCAACCTCGGTATGTTTGATGTCGAGAGCTTTACCGCCGTCATCAACCCGCCGGAGTCGGCGATACTGGCGGTCGGCTCGATCACGCCAACGCCGGTCGTTGTTGATGGGCAGGTCGTAGTACGTGACCGTATGAAAGTGACCCTATCCTCCGACCATCGCGCTATTGACGGTGCGCTGGCTGCCCGCTTCCTGCAGGAGATCAAGCGCCTGCTGGAAGAGCCACTCGGATTATTGCTATGATGCAGTGGGGAGAAGTGTTTATGTCTACACATACCATCAACGGTGTCACGCTGGCCCTCATGCAGGGCGATATCGTCAAAGTCCCGGCTGATGCCATTGTCAATGCCGCCAACTCCTATCTAGGCGGTGGCGGTGGTGTTGACGGCGCAATTCATCGCGCCGGTGGCCCGACCATTATGCAGGAGTGCCGTAACATTGGTGGTTGCTCCACCGGTAGCGCGGTCGCTACCTCGGCTGGCAAGCTACCAGCGAAATATGTTTTTCATGCCGTCGGACCAGTCTATAATGGCAGGGAGAAGGATGCGCTGTTGCTTGCCTCTGCCTACAAACGTTGTCTCGAACTGGCGGAGGAACACAAGCTTACAAGTATCTCGTTCCCTTCACTCAGTACCGGGGCTTATGGTTACCCGCTTGATGAAGCCGCACCTATTGCCTTACGTACCATTATTGAACATATTCAACAGCCTACTAACCTGAAGCAGGTGACGATGGTGCTGTATGGTGGTGGTGCTTATCAGGCATACGAGCGGGTTTTGAATAAAATGTTGGAGAACAAATCGTAGGGGCCGGTTTACCATACCCACCGCCGATTTATCGGCAAAGTTCACAAGGCCGATAGATCGGCGGTGGGTATGGTAAACCGGCCCCTACGGGTAGCAGGATTATTCTATGTCAGCAACGCGACTTCTCATACTGGGTGTCATGTTAAAAAGGCCGCCGATTCATGGCTACGATGTGCGGCGCGAACTGGAGATGTGGGGCGCGGAACAATGGGCGAATATTGCTTATGGCTCGATCTATTCCGCACTTAACAAAATGGCGGCGGAGGGACTGGTTGAGGTGGTGGGGACTGAAGAAAATAGCAAACACGTGGCACGCACCGAATATGCCATTACCGAACGGGGCAAAATGGAGTTTGAGCGACTCCTGCGCGACTTCTGGTGGAACATGAAGCCAATTGTTGACCCGTTCCAGGTAGCTCTCGCATTCATGAATGATTTGCCCCATGATGAGTTGATCGCGGTATTGCGCCATCGCGCTCGTATGTTGCAATCAATCGTCGAATCGGTTGAGTACGTTAGCAGGAATAAGATGAGCAATCCACATACTCCCCGTCATATTGCCGAAAACCTGCGCCTCGCCGTTTCTCACTCTGAGACAGAACTTCGTTGGATCGAAGAGATTCTTGGGAAGGTTGAGCGTGGGGAGTTGCCCTAGTCCTGTTGTTCAGAGGAGAATACAGAAAGGCGTCTGGCGCAAAATTTTGCGCCAGACGCCTTTCTGTATTCTCCTCTGAACAACATTCTTTTGCCTCTTGACACAATACTCAAATTTGTATATTATTTTGAGTACAAATTTGTTTATACCAATGGAACAAGGGAGGTATGCTTACTATGGCAATGATCGAGACTTCCGATGTACGAAAGACGTTTCGTGGGCGGCGTGGGCCGGTGGAGGCGGTACGTGGCGTGAATATGCGGGTGGAGGAGGGTGAGATATTCGGCTTTCTGGGGCCGAATGGCGCGGGCAAGACGACGACGATGCGGATATTGACCACACTGTTAGAGCCGAGCGGCGGCCATGCGAAGGTCGCTGGCTACGATGTATGGCGCGAGCCAGGAAAGGTGCGTACCGCGATTGGCTATGTCAGCCAGTCGGGGGGAGCGGAGCGTAGCGCCACCGCTCGCGAAAATATCGTTCTTCAGGGACGATTGTACGGCATGAGCAAGTTCGCAGCCCAGAAACGCGCCGCCGAACTCCTTTCTCTTTTAGAACTTGACGCACTGGCCGACCGCAAGGTGATTACCTATTCTGGCGGCCAGCGGCGACGGCTGGACATTGCAATTGGCATGGTGCATCGTCCAAAACTCCTGTTTCTGGATGAGCCAACCACCGGACTTGACCCGCAAAGCCGGGCGCGTGTATGGGACGAGGTACGCTCATTGCACGCCAGTGGTACAACACTCTTCATCACTACTCATTACCTGGATGAAGCTGACGCGCTCTGTAACCGCCTGGCAATCATTGATAACGGGCAGATTGTGGTTGAAGGTGCGCCCGATGCCCTGAAACAGCAGATTGCCGGTGATGTGGTGACACTTGGATTGGATACCCATGATGGTGTGTTGCAACAGGCCAGGGCATTGCTACATAGCCAACCATACGTGCGCGAATCGCAGGTTGAGCAAGACAAGCTGCGTTTGTATGTGGAGCGTGGTGAAGAATCGCTGCCTACGATATTGCGCATGTTAGACGACGCGCACATTCCCGTGCATACCATTGCCCTTGCACGTCCAACGCTCGATGATGTGTTTTTGCGCCAGACGGGCCGCTCGTTGCGTGAAACGGCAAATTAAGGAGGAGATATGAAACTTTTGCGCGATACCTGGCTCATTTTTTCACGGAATATGGTCGAGACGCTGCGCAGTCCGGTAATGGTGCTGCTGGGTCTCTTCCAGCCAATCTGCTACCTGCTTTTGTTAGGGCCGATATTCAACGGTATTGCCTCGGCCCCTGGCTTCCCGCCAGGCGGGGCGCTGACCGTTTTCGCGCCTGGCTTGCTGGTGATGATTGGCATGTTTGGTGCAACGTTTGTCGGCTTTGGTCTGATTGGCGACCTGCGCTTTGGTGTGATCGAGCGATTGCGTGTAACGCCTGTAAGCCGATTGGCGCTGTTGTTGGGACGGGCTTTGCGCGACGTAGTGACGCTGCTCGTACAGGCAGTTGTGCTAGTAGCATTAGCATGGGCGCTTGGTTTGCGCGGCAACATCGGCGGAATTGCACTTGCACTGGTGTTGTTGATACCGATGGGGTTGCTTACCGCTTCATGTTCCTATG
>DATGJV010000328.1:0-2426 GCA_035295005.1 Ktedonobacteraceae bacterium
CATCTTATCCTCTGGAAGAAGTGGTTGACCCGACGGGAGCAGGCGATGCCTTCGCTGGCGGCTTCCTCGGCTACCTTTCAAAAGTTGAGCCGGCAGCCCACAATCGTTATACCGTCGAGGATATCAAATGCGGTGTTGTTCATGGCAACATTCTCGGCTCGTTCGTTTGCGAAGATTTTAGTATTGACCGCTTGCGCACTTTGACACTGGCAGAGATAGCGGAACGCTACCATACCCTTGTCAAATGTTCACGCTTCGATGCCAACTGGCACACTGCACGTATAGGCAGTACATTGTAAATTTTGTATAGAAAGCACGGTTTTTCGCGCTTGAAGGAAGGCAAATTTTCAACCACGGTAGCAGCAAGAGGCTGCCTTTACACTACAAGCTATCTTACCAGACGCTTTCACAAAATCTGTTTGTAAAATGCGGGTAAGAATCAGGCGTATATAGTAGAGACATCCCCCTGTGGATACTCTGGCAAGAAAATATTAGCCTTCAGGAAGGAATACACTGGATTTTATGACTACATCAACTCGTGGCGATGTCAAAGACATCTCACTGGCAGCACGCGGGAAAGACCGCATTGAATGGGCGGCCAAAGATATGCCCGTCCTGCGACTGATTCGGGAGCGTTTCGCCAAAGATATGCCACTCAAGGGAGTGCGCATGTCCGGCTGCTTGCATATCACAACTGAAACGGCGAACCTCGCCATTACCTTGAAAGCTGGCGGTGCAGACCTCGTATTGTGTGCCTCGAATCCACTTTCGACGCAAGACGACGTAGCGGCGGCGCTCGTGAGCGAGTACGGCATTCCCACTTACGCGATTAAGGGTGAGGACGAGCAGACGTACTACCGCCATATCAATTCGGCGCTCGACCATAAACCACATATGACAATGGATGACGGTTGTGACCTCGTTTCGACGATACACACAAAGCGCACAGAATTGCTTGCCGATATCATCGGAGGCATGGAAGAGACCACGACAGGTGTAATTCGCCTCAAGAGCATGGAGAAAAACGGCGTGCTGCGCTTCCCTGTGCTGGCAGTGAACGACTCCGATACCAAGCACATGTTCGACAATCGCTACGGTACCGGGCAAAGCTCGCTTGATGCCATTGTGCGTTCAACCAACATCCTGCTGGCGGGTCGCACGTTTGTCGTCTTTGGCTATGGCTGGTGTGGGCGCGGCGTCGCCTCACGCGCCCACGGCATGGGAGCAAACGTTATCGTGACCGAAGTTGACCCTACTCGCGCTCTGGAAGCCGTGATGGATGGCTACCGCGTCATGCCAGGAGTCGAGGCTGCCGCTATCGGCGACATCTTCATTACCGTCACCGGCGATATCAACGTAATTGACCAGAAGCACCTGGAGCGCATGAAAGATGGCGCAATCATCGCCAACTCCGGCCACTTCAACGACGAGATCAATATTCCCGCGCTCGAAAAACTGGCAACCGGCGGCAAGCGCCGTGTGCGCGATTTCGTTGACGAGTACACCTACGCCGATGGTCGCCGCGTCCACCTGCTGGCAGAGGGCCGCCTCGTCAATCTCTCGGCTGCGGAAGGCCATCCCGCCAGCGTGATGGATATGAGCTTCGCCAACCAGACGCTGGGTTCGGAATTCATGCTGGTACACGCGAAAGAACTGCAACCCCGCGTGTACACGCTACCCGCCGAACTCGACAAAGAGATCGCCCGTCTCAAGCTGCATGCGATGGGCATTCGCATTGACACGCTGACACCCGAACAGGATAAGTACTTGAATTCGTGGGAGTCTGGGACATAAAGTAATAAACCCAACAAACGACAACATTGGGCTGGCACGTCAGCCCAATGTTGTCGTTTGTTGAGTACTGCCAGGGCGACCGCAAAGGTGCGTCCTTACCATATACGGGCAGCACAAGCGTCTCAGGCGCATATGGTAGGGACGCATCTTTGCGGTCGCCCTGGCTTAGAAATTGTTCAGACTTGACCGGTAGAGCCATTTTTCACCTCTTGACATTGTAAATCTTTGATGTACAATTATGATATGCTAAAGATTGACATTCAAGTACTTCTCTGGGATGAGACGAATGAAAAACACATGCTAGAGAAGCATCACATCACGCGGGCAGATGTAGAAGAAATTTGTTATACCGATTCTTCTTCCTTCTTAGTCGAAGACGGCCACGACGGACGATACCGCGTGATTGGTCCCCGCAAAGATGGGAAAATTTTAGTTGTTATCTTAGCACTTGAAGATGAAAGTAGAGGAATTTACTACCCTGTTACGGCAAAACAGACAAAAAGGCAAGAGCTACGCCGTTATCTAGCATGGAAAGCAGGTACAGAACATGAGTGAACGTCCAGACTATAAAGGCCCAAAATATCCTACCCAGGCACATGGCCCTATTCCAGCCTTTCAGAGCTATGAAGAAG
>DATGJV010000329.1:0-7581 GCA_035295005.1 Ktedonobacteraceae bacterium
AACTTCTGCAATGGGGCCACACTGTTGACCTGTTGGAACCACAGGCCATGGTTACTTGCCTGTCCGATCTCGCGGAACACGGCTATGATGCCTATGTGCTGAAAACATTGTCAGATGGCCCAGGTCTCAGTATTTTGGAAGCAGCCGAAGCAGTTGGCATTCCCACTATCAATAATTCCCGCGCCATTCGTCTGGTGCGCGATAAAGCCGTCGCGGCAGCATTTGCCCTCGCTCATGGCTTACCGATTCCACCGACATATTTCGTCGCCCATCCACGCTTACTCACCCAGATTCCACCCGAAGATTATCCGCTCGTCGTGAAGCCGAGCAACGGGAGCGCGAACCGGGGTATCTATCGTCTCAACAGTCCTGATGAACTTGAAGCATTAGCCATTGCTGAAGCGAACGATAGCTTTTTCCTGGCGCAACGGTACGCGGAAAACACAGGTTTTGATATCAAACTCTACGTAACCGGGAAAGAAGTCTTTGCCGTCGCCAAAAAATCACCGTTGCAGCCCGAAATAACCGAAGGGCTGATTCCGGTCACCCCGCAACTACGAAAGTTGGCTTTAGATGTTGGCAAGCTCTTCGGCCTAGATATTTTTGGACTGGACGTTGTCGAAACACCAGATGGCCTGATGATCGTAGACATTAACGACTTTCCCAGCTTTGGCCGGGTACCGCGAGCGGTTTCCCGCGTCTCTGAATACGTCCTGCATGCCGCGAAACGGGCCGAGATGGAACGTACCGCTCGTCTGCGCCGCAGTTTGCGACGACGTACCGCAACCATTGAAAAAAGAGCGCAGCTTGCCAGCACAACGATGCAATCTGCCATCTGACCATGTAACAAACGACATGCTAACTCATACTGTATATTCAGGATACTTAGCTTACGAGAGGGAACCAGAGTATGAATATCTGTCTTATTATGGATAATCCAGAAACTCCCAGGCATCCTGTCATTGCTGTCGCCTTGCAGCAATTGAGTACGCGCCACAATGTTCGTCTATTCGATGTGCGCACGCTGACAGGCACCGAAGCTATCATACAGGAAGAGGCCAGGAATCAGCCGCTCGCCGATATCTACCTGCTCAAGTCGCACGCTCCCCAGGCGTTAGACCTTGCCTTGCACCTTGAAAAGCAAGGGGCGCTGGTGGTCAATAGCTGGGCCTCCTCGATGGCCTGTCAGGACCGCGTATTGATGGCACAACGTATGAACGAAAATCATCTCCCCTGGCCGCACACACAGAGTTTTCCTTCCTTAAACGACCTCCTGGCACAGCCGGAACTTGTCGCCGCGTTGGCCTTCCCACTCATCATCAAAAGCTACTTTAGTCATCGCGGCGACCTCGTTGATAAAGTGCGTAGCAGCGAAGAATTGCGCAATCTGGCCGGACAATGGGGTCAGGAACCAATCGTTCTCCAGGAGTTCGCTGCCGGAGATGGCTGGGATATCAAACTCTGGGTGATTGACCGCCAGATATTCGCCGCCCGCCGACGCACTCCACTTGATCCAGGCGCACCAAAAGAAGATCATCCTGTCAGCACGGAAGAGTTGCCGGAAGAGTGGGCGCGAATCACGCTTGAAATCGGACACGCTTTTAACTTGCGTCTTTACGGCGTTGACCTGCTCATCAGCGAGCGTGGGCCAATCATCGTTGATGTCAATTCGTTCCCCGGTTTTCGCGGCGTTCCCGGTGCTGATCGCGCCCTGGCCGACCTCGTCGAGCGCCTGTTAGCAGAAAGGCAAGCAACTGTATGAGCAATACGAACAATACAAACAACGATGCCCTTTCTATCATGGAACTGCCCTCCATTTTGACGCTGTTATTCGAACGTGCGCAGCGCCCATTGCTGGCAGAAGCGAACGGACCCATTGGCCTCTTCGTGCGCTACCTGCGCCGTAAACCTGAACGCGGACTTGCCGTCATTTATAGCGTTGATGAGATTCGCACAACGGGGAAAGCAACACACACAAACGATCCTGACCGCTCCGTTAGTTTGACACTGGATGAGCAAGCTCTCAATGGAGCACACATTCTCTTTTCTGCATCCCAGGCAAAGCAAGCACCATTAGTAGTGCAACCAACAGGTGTCTTGCGGGTAGATGACCTCGGACTCTCCGTGCAAGCATTTCCTGCGGATAGCAGCTTACCAGCACTGGCAACAAGTTGTGATACCGCTAAAAATGGGCCGGTGTTTCAAGCTCTGACAGCAGCGGCACGATTGCAATTACAGGATGATGCATGGCAACTCATCGCAGCGAGCGCCGAACCTGTACGTTACAAGCCAGCCAACCGTTGCGTTATTCGTTATCGCCTCCACCTGGAACATAGTACAACCGCCGCACAAAAGAGCCTGACCATTTTCGGCAAGGTCTACGCCAACCCCGAACAGGCCCGCTCTGTACAGGCACGTATCCAGCAGTTGTACGACGAGCAACACCACGAACAGGGAACTTCATTCTTGCCCTGTCCGCTCGGCATGATTGACACGCTCGGATTAACGCTCAACGAAGCCATTCAACCAGTCGAAACCTCTCAGGATGGAGCAGAGTCGGATAGATGGCATCGTTTGCGCACAGGAACACGCGCCTTGCAACCACAGTCAGAACAGTCTGGGGGACTGTTGGAGCGCGGACGTGGCGGCGATATCGTGCGCATCGTGCTACCATCCGAAGAACTGGTACTGACCGCGAAGGCGCTGGCTGAGCTGCACACGAGCGCCGTTTATCCCAATAAAAATGCACCCCGCACCGGTGCGAAAGAGGCCAAACGCGCCCTCGAACGCGCTGGACTCATCGCCGGGCGTAATCCTGAGCATGCAGAAGAAACACAACATCTGGCCGGAGAACTCGCGCAACGATTGACACAACTACAACCTGATGCTTATCTTCCGGCACATGGCGGCTTCAAGGCCAGCCAACTACTCTTCCATAGTCACCGCGTGTTCATCGTAGACTTCGATGGCTTCTGTTGCGCGGACCCCGCGCTTGATGTCGGCTACTTCCTGGCCTACCTGCGGCCCAGCGGCCTCTGGTACCAGCGATCCGGCATGCGGCAATGGTTCGAAGAGGCAGCACAACTTTTTGTCGGTACCTACCGACAGGCCATGCTCGAACGTGGCGTAGCCTTATCAACCGTGCAAGGAATCGTAGAACGCTCGCGACTCTATGAAGCCGCGCTACTCTTCAAAATCGCAACCCGTCGTGTCAATCGCCTCAATAGTCCGCGCTCTAAGGAACTGTCCGCCATGCTTCGTGAAATTGCCGCATGTCTGGCAGGTGAGGGAGAGGAGTAATTCATCATGATTCGGTTTTTATGGCGCAATCTCAAAGGCTATCGGTTCCTGGTCTTTATTACTGTCGCAATGGTCATTGCACAGGTAGGAGCCAATCTTCTGATAGTCTTCCCACTCAAGTTCCTCCTGGACAAGATCGTCAATCACAAGGATCCCAACTTCCCACTCATTGGAGGATTTCTCGATTTCTTTGACCGTTTTGGCACAAGACCAACGCACCTGGTATCCGGACACCAGGTAGTGCTTCCTGACGATTTTCATACACAGCTTGGCGTCATTCTTTTCTCGTGTTCTATGTTCATTGTACTTGGTCTTGTGGTTGCCATCCTCTCCTATGTAGAGCTTTTCCTGGCTTCTTATGTCGCGCAACATCTTTCAGCTAGATTGCGCAAACAACTCTTCACGCATCTTGAGCGTCTGTCTTTGGACTGGCATGGCAAGCAGAAAAAAGGCGACCTGGTCCAGCGAATTACCGGCAATATCGCCGATATTGAGAAGCTCGTCACGGATGGCCTGGTTGATTTCTTGTCAGCCTCACTGATTATCATCGGTGTTATCATTGTAATGTTGTTGACGAGCTGGCAGTTTACCATCCTTTCGATAGTAATTCTTCCCGCGCTCATCCTCGTCGTTGCGTCCTACACGTTCGGCATTAAAGGCGCGTCAAAAAAGGCATCGAAAGCAGCAGGGCAAGTTGCCAATGTAGCAACCGAAGATGTGGGTGCCATTACCGTCCTCAAAGCCTTTACGCTTGAGGAACGCGAATCCATACGCTTCACAAAGTACGTGGATAAGAATCGCAAGGCCGGCTTACGGGCGGGCGGTTTACAGGCGCAATTCACTCCCCTGGTTGGAATCCTTGTTGCGATTGCTACCGCGATCATTTACGGCGTCGGCTCTTATGCCGCGGCGGGGAATAACGTTTCCATCTTCGGCCTCTTCACAGTTCCGGGGGTAGGCGCAGGAGCCATTACCTTTGGCACTCTCACTGTCTTCCTCGGCTACTTCAATCAATTCTACCAACCCATACGCGACCTGTCCAAGTTGACAAACCTGGGTACCAACGCGGCATCAGGCGCTGAACGCATCCAGGAGGTACTCGACGCGGCACCGGAAATTGTGGAGAACAGCGCACCGTACTATGGGCCAACCAGGCTAAAAGGCGAGATCAACTACGAAAACGTCATCTTTGGCTATTCCAAAGATCGTCCCATTCTCAAAGGCATTAACCTGCATATCGCTGCGGGCAAAAAGGTGGCGCTGGTCGGCCTCTCCGGCGGCGGCAAAACTACGCTGGTCAAATTGATTCCACGCTTCTATGAGATTCAGCAGGGTTCGGTTCGTCTGGACGGCGCTGATAACCGCATGTATCCACTCGCTGTGCTACGGCAAAATGTCAGTATGGTATTACAGGATTCGGTGCTGTTCGAGGGAACGATCCGTGAAAATATCGAGATAGGCCGCCCCGGCGCTACCGATGAGGAGATTATTGACGCCGCAAAGAAAGCACAAATCCATGAGACGATCTTGAAGATGGATCTTGGATATGCCACCGAAGTACGCGAACAGGGTAAGAATTTCTCCGGCGGACAGCGCCAGCGACTCGCCATCGCCCGTGCCATTCTCCGTGACGCACCTATTCTCGTTCTTGACGAGCCAACGGCAAGCCTGGATGTCGAGGCTGAAGCCGAGGTCATGCACGCGCTGGACAAACTGGTCGTCGGTCGTACCGTGCTGATGATTTCGCACCGCCTCAGTACACTCGGCAATGTTGACGAGATTATTGTGCTGAAAGACGGACTCATCGCCGAGCAAGGAACCTTCAAAGAACTCAAGAAAAAGGGCGGCATCTTCGCGAACTTGTTGGAGGAACAAAACCGCTACAACTCAGACCGTGCGGGTGATAAATCCATTCTGCGCTCGGCCTTCGCCGAATTGCCACCGCTGCAAGCAGGCTACGGACAACGGCAGGCACCACCAGCGCCGGTACTGCGACCAACGCAGCCAGCCTTTCCACAACAGAGCCCGGTTCCCGTCGCTCAGCCTGTACAGGGCTACCCTTACAATAATGGGCAACACGGACAACATGGGCAGCAAATACCGAGAACGCCACAGGTACCGCAAACACCCGCCGCGGCGAATTATATATCCCAGCCAGCACGTATCCTGATCGAGTTGGATGGCAAAATTATCGGCGAGCGCGAACTCAACAAGACGGTACTCTCCGTCGGTCGCCTTTCGGGCAATGACGTACAGGTACCATCACAACGGGTCTCGCGCCTTCACGCCAAAATCCGTTGGGAGAACAGCGCCTGGGTCATTGAGGATGCCGATAGCGTCAACGGCCTCATATACCAGGGAAGCCGCGTTGACCGCCATGTCCTCAACGATGGTGACCGCGTCTTAATTGCCCCCACCGCGGCGCTCCATTTCAAAGTGATGCGCTGATAGGGTATGCATACAAACAGGGATGTGCGGCGAGTCGCACATCCCTGTTTGTATGCATACCCTATCGGCGCATTGCCTCATGTCAGCATCATATGCCATAATAATACACATCCAATATTTCATAGATAAGGTACAACATATCCATGCCAACAGTCCCACCGCAAGCGAAGGAGCAGCAGGACATACCTCCACCTGTAGGAAAATTGCAGACATTTCGTGCATTGCGCTATCGCAATTTTCGCTTATTATGGATCAGCCTCATCGTTTCATCCGTCGGCACGTGGATGCAAATCGTAGCACAGAGCTTACTTGTTCTGCGTATTACGCACAATTCGGCTCTTGCGCTGGGTACTGTATCGCTGGCTCAAGCACTCTCATTCTTTATTTTCGCGCTCATCGGTGGTAGTATCGCCGACCGCATTGATAAACGACGTTTGTTGCTTTTCACACAAACCCTCTCTATGTTGCTGGCATTCCTGCTGGGAGTACTGACCATAACGGGCATCATTCAGGTTTGGATGGTAGTGCTGATCGCGTTCTGTTCCGGCACTGTCTTGAGTTTTGACCAGCCCACCCGTTCCGCGCTCATCCCAACACTCGTGCCACTGCAAGATTTGATGAATGCCATTTCGTTACAGTCAATTGTCTTCAATGGTGCAGCAGTATTTGGCCCCGCGCTGGCCGGTATCACCATCGGTCTGATTGATGGCCTCAATACGCATATCGGCAACTATACCGGGTTCGCGGGAAATTTCTTCTTGAACGGCATCAGTTTTCTCGGCGTCCTCTACGTCCTGTTCATCTTGCGTGTACCGGAGGAAGAGGCTCGAAAAAGTACTGAGCGGCGCGGCCCATTGCTCGGCTCGATAACAGCCTCGCTCAAGACAGTGGGGCGCGACGAAGCATTGCCCTGGGTATTGTCGGGCTACGGCGCGTTGCTCTTCTTCGGGCCATCATCAACGCTCATTCTACCCATCTTCGCAACACAGGTTCTCCACCTGACCGCCTTCCAACTTGGTCTGCTCTTTTCGGCTTCCGGTATCGGTACTGTCTGTGGCGCGTTAATCATCGCATCATTGGGGGATTTCCAGTACAAAGGTATATTATTGCTCGTTTCTTTCCTGCTATGGGCCACAGCGTTACTGGCATTCGCGTTCAGCCGTTCGCTCTGGCTCTCAATGGCGGCCTTACTGCTCTTCGGCATCTCCCAGAATGGTGTTGGCGCAACAACCATCACACTCATGCAGACTCGTGTACCTCCACAGATGCGCGGTCGCGTCATGAGCCTGAATACGCTCTTCATTATGGGCATACGTCCCCTCGGCGACTTCCCCGCCGGGGGACTTATCGCCCTGATTGGTGGCCCCTCGACCGTCATTATCAGCGCGGCAATTGTCGGGGGGTATACGCTGTACTTAGTGGCGGGACGACCGGTGATTCGGAAATTGTGAAGATTTGCAAGGCATTTTCACAGCAAGCCATATTCCTTTGCATAAATGGCCGCCTGGGTGCGGTCTCTCAAACCAAGATGACTGAGGATATTGGAAATATGATTCTTGACCGTTCCCTCGCTAATCACCAGCTTTTCGGCAATCTCGCGATTGGTAGCACCTCTGGCAATCAGACGCAGCACTTCGATTTCACGACTCGTCAAATCCGAGGTTTTGGCCTGATGAGTTCTACCCGTTGAACCTGCTTTCTCCATTGGAGCGTGTGATTCATCTGAACGGCTATAGGAAGTATTAGCGTTCTGAGGCATTGTAAGAGAGGCAAATACCTTGCCTGCCACCGACGGATCAAGCTGGTAGATGCCTTTATGAACTGCATGGACAG
>DATGJV010000330.1:0-4080 GCA_035295005.1 Ktedonobacteraceae bacterium
CATCGGAGGCACGATCAATGACCCTCTGGGACTGACCATTGCTCCTAATGGCGATATTCTGACTGCGAACGGCAACGATGGCAATATCGTTGAAACAACGCCAGGTGGTAATCAGGTTGCGCATAAACTGGTAGACAATACTGGTGGGACGGGTGGAGGTTGCCTCTTTGGCCTGACCGTTGTTCATGGTTTCGCGGGTGTCTACTTCGTAGATGATTGTGGCAACACACTTAATCTGCTCCATTGAACAATGCACGTGATTTCTAGCAATTATGGATTGCCCGCTTCATCACCGCACAGGGACATGAAGCGGGCAATCCATTTTCATAGAGTGATGTTAGTACAAAAAATCATGAGATGTTACCTGTATAAAAGAGAATGAGGAGCCATATACTGGAAACTGTGCATTATAATTATGTCATGCGACAAAAAACGTTGGAATAGGTGGAAACGATCCAGAAAAGAATGATTCCTATGGATGTGATACAAGAACTGGTTTTGCCAGTTGCCAACAAGAACCCTGATTTTGCACATGGCTCTCTGTATTTTGTAGGGACTGCCACAGTCATTCTGCGCTATGCCGGCTTTACTATTTTGACCGACCCAAACTTCCTTCATGCGGGAGAGAAGGTGCATATTGGCTATGGCCTCACCGCAACTCGTTTGACCAATCCCGCCATCAATCTCGATGAACTGCCTCCGATTGACCTGGTTATCCTCTCCCACATGCACGAGGACCACTTCGACCGCACGGTACAGAAGAAATTGGCTAAGACCATTCCCATTGTTACCACGCCTCAAGCGGCCAAAACACTCAAGCAAAAGGGGTTCCAGACGGTCTATCAACTCAAGACATGGCAATCATTTTACCTGTCGAAAGGTGACGCTCTATTGCATATAACTGCCATGCCAGGCAAACACGGACCCGGTCCGCTCAATCTTCTGATGCCGCAAGTTATGGGCAGTATGCTAGAGTTCCAACACACGGATGGCAATCATACAGCGTTTACCACTTACATCACGGGTGATACGTTATTGTACAAAGACCTGCGGAAAATTCATCAACGCTTTCCCGATATTGACCTTGCGCTGCTGCATCTTGGCGGCACAAAAATATTCGGCATCATGCTCACTATGGATGGCAAGCAAGGGGTAGCCCTGACTCGCATGATTGCACCCAGCCCGGTTCCCGGTAAGTTGACTGCCATCCCGATTCACTATGATGACTACGATGCGTTCAAGTCGCCGCTTGATGATTTCGTCAAAGCCTTCCTTGATTCCGGCCTGGAAAATCAGGTGCGCTATCTCCATCAAGGCGATACGTACACCTTTGAATTAGCGCACACGTGACATACTATCCCATTGTTTTTCGCATAAAAGGTGGGTACACTTTCCGCTAAACGCTGCGGAGCATGTCAGATTGCTGGAGAACAGCAAGAAGGATATGACAATGGCAGTGAACTATGCTCGCGATTTTGGGCCATTTGATCAGCGTATGTGGCTCAATTGCGCACACCAGGGACCACTCCCTCACGTTGCTATTGAAGCTGCGCATGAGGCGCTCTCCTGGAAAATTGCGCCTTACCATCTCACTGATGACCTCTTTATGGCTATTCCTTTGCAGATGAGAGAAGTCCTCGGTCGTCTTGTTGGTACCCCTGCCGATGATATTATCTTAGGCAACAGTACTTCCTATGGTCTGCACCTGTTAGCCAATGGCCTTCGCTGGTGTTCCGGTGACGAGATATTACTCGTTGATGGGGATTATCCGGCTGATATCTTTCCCTGGCTCGATTTGCAAAAACAAGGCGTCCAGATTCGTTTTCTGCATCCACAGAATCTTATGGTGCAAGCAGAGGAGTTGGAAAATTCCTTGAGTGATGCAACACGAGTCTTCTGTACTACCTGGGTCAACTCATTTTCAGGTGCTGTTGTTGATTTGCATGCTCCTGGGGCAGTGTGCCGTAAGCATAACGTGCTGTTTGTCGTCAATGGCTCACAGGCACTGGGAGCCCGTCCTTTAGATATCAGCCAGACCCCTCTCGATGCCTTCACCAGTTGTGGTTTTAAATGGCTGTGCGGTCCCTATGCAACAGGCTTTTGCTGGATTCGACCCGATGTGCGAGAGAGCCTGGACTACAATCAAGCATACTGGTTAACCATGCAAGCAGGTCGAGACTTGAATCATATGCGCGATTATACCGTTCGCACCGATCTGGGCGCTCGCAAATATGATGTCTTCTGCACGGCCAATTTTCTTGATGTCAAGCCCTGGATGGCGGCTGTTGAGTATCTGCTGATGCAAGGTATTGAACAGATTGCCGCCTACAATGAACGACTGGTGACACATTTCATTGAAGGACTCGATCCTGATCAGTATACCCTTCTGAGTCCGCGAGAGGGACCGGAACGGTCTACCCTGGTTTACGTGACGCATCGCATCCCTGAACGAAATTCTGCTATTTACACAGCCTTACAACAGGCAAGAATTGATATTTCATTACGTGAAGGGCAATTACGTTTCTCTCCTCATCTGTACAATACAGAAGACGAGCTTGATCAGGTACTCCAGATGCTAATGACCATGTAACAACAAACCCTCATGAGAGCTATGGAATCCATCAGGTCCAATGGTAGCGAGATGTGCAAACGCCTTTGAATGAAGTATTTTTTGAACTTTTGGGTTATTCAGATCTGTCATGCGAAAATCCTATCTCTATCTTTTCAAGAATCTAAACTGCCGGGGTTGTCACAAAACCATCGTTTCCCGGTGTGAACTATCAAAAGCACGTCCGGGATTAAATGTGTTCAGGTTGATGGTTGTATGCTCAAATGGAGCAGGTATGCGAACAGAGCCATCAGTAACATCGCCTGTGACAAGAGCTTCGACTAGAAGCGCGGTAATCGGCGCGTGCATCAAACCATGACCGGAGAAGCCAACCGCGTGAATGAGATTCTGTTGCTGCGTATCATAACCAATCAATGGGTTGGCATCAGGCGTGGTACCGTAAAACCCACAGGTTGTCGCGAATAAGCCACCTGAGTTAGCGAGCAGTGGTGAGAATTCCTCTACTTGTGCGAGCAGAGCGTACCCGTAGTTGTCAATGCCGTTATCATGGCGAAACGGAGCTGCGATATGATCCTGGTCGGCATCGCTGAACTGCGTCTCAGGCTCAGTCTCATGCGCCCAGGCAAGCAGTAAAAGGTCATGCTCCGGTCGTGAGTGTGCGCCTCGATGGCTTCCTACCCCATAGATAGTCATGGGAAGCTGGTGCCATGCTGTTGCATCCATGATCGGCTGCGCGGGCTTGAGAAAATAGAGGTAGCGTTTGAGCGGAGAGACGGCGAGTGGCATGCCACCAATGCGCGGGCTGAGGCGAGCCGCCCAGATGTTGGTAGCATTAATGAACCAATCAGCCTCAACTGTTCCCCTGTTCGTCACCAGCGCACGAATGTGATTCGCATGGAGCATAGCGCCAAGTACTTCCGTTTGCTGTTGCACTTGAACGCCCAATTCTTTTGCTCGCCGGAACCCTTCCGTATAGATCATCTGAGGTATGAGGAAGCCATCGGTCGGACACCACGTCGCTCCTGCCAGACGGTCAGGGTCAAGATGGGGCCAGCGTTCTTGCACGATCTGCGGTGTCAGCACTTCCACAGGGAGTCCAAGTCGTTGCTGCATGCTGACTGCTACCTGTGCATGTTGCCAGAGCCGGGCGAGTTCGTGTTGTCGGCGCGGTTGCCATACCGGAATGGCGTCAGGAGATTCATAGAGAAAGAGGTACCCGTTCTGGCGCATAACGGGTTGCTGTCGGACATCTGGCGGGCTTTGCAAAAACTCATGGAAGTGACTGTACCACCACTGACTGTACTGCATGCCAGCTACCGTCTCTTCGGTGCTGAACTGCGCTCGAATACCAGCCGCAGAGCGGCTGGAAGAACCATTGCCCAACTGGGCTTTCTCCAGGACGGTCACGCGATATCCACGCTCCGCCAATCGAACGGCAATAAGCGCACCCGTTGAACCACCACCGATAATGACGACATGTTCGGCTGAAGAGGAAAGTGCCATAATAAAAT
>DATGJV010000331.1:0-9536 GCA_035295005.1 Ktedonobacteraceae bacterium
ATGTCATTAACCCACCGGGAGAAGATGCTGCGTATATCCTCGGCGCACCACAAATAGCTTCAGTTGATCAACCGTCACAAATATCAACGAACAAAGCTACTGGCTCAGAAGTTGCTCTGCTGGGGAAAAATGGGAAACTGACGGCGGGCGAGCATTACACCGTGTATTCCTATATCTCGTCTGCCGATATCGCGTCGCTAGAAACGATACCCTTGCCGGTAAACGCACCGAAATTCCCTGGCAATTATGACGGACAATACCCCGTTACCTACTATGACCCATCCATCCTCTCTACCTACACGCAGTTGCCGCGGGGGCTGGACCCTCGTATCCTGGCTAAAGCCGAGCAAATTACTGGCAGTGCAACCTCTATGTACGATAAGGCAGCTCTCCTGGAGACCTACTTTCATAGCTTCACCTATGATCTAAACGTGAATTTACCGTCGGGAGCAGAGGGTGTATCCTGGTTCCTTTTCGATAGTGGACATCGTGGGTATTGTAACTACTTTGCCACCTCTATGACAATTATGGCCCGCCTGCTTGGCATGCCAGCCCGTGTTGTCGCTGGCTATACAAACGGGCAGTACGATACTGTACACCATCAGAACATTATACGTGGCAACGATGCGCACCTTTGGACGCAAATTTACTTCGCGGGTTATGGCTGGGTCAATTTTGAACCGTCGGCTGGTTTTTCCCCCTTTAACCGTCCTCTGACCAGCCAGAATACCATTGGTAACAACGGTGGCTCGACTGGTTCAACCAATGGCCCTCGAGGCAAGGTGGGAAAACCACGGAATACAAATCCGAACGGCCTGGCTGACAATGGTAACGGTACCTCGACCTCGACTGCCGGGCAACCATTACCTTTGCCGCAACAAGCCGGTCTGGCGCTGGGAGCTCTGGTTCTGCTTATCCTGTTCAGCCTGATCCTTTTCAGTATCTGGTGGCAGCGGTTGTTCCGTAACTATAGACTGTCCATGCAAATATACGGGCGCATCTGTCTGCTCGCGGCCTGGGCTGGTATCAGTTTAGAACGCTCCCAAACGCCCTATGAATATATTGGTACCGTTGCGGAAGTCACGCCACAAGACGCCACCGCTTTACAGCGTTTCGGCGATATCTACGTCCGTGAGATTTGGGCCGACCCAGGTAGCGAAGATCATCCACGCCGCACCGGTGAAGTGAATGAACTGCCGTCACTCTGGAAGAATATCCAGCCGCATCTGTTCTGGTACGTCATCCGCCACCCCAGGTTCTTGCGCTACATTCCTGCTCGTGCTATAGGCTTGCTACGCCAGTCGCGGGCGAGACGCCGTGCCAAACGCGCATTTGATGAAGATTTGTAGATAATTTTTGAGGGAGAGTGGCGTCAAGGGCAGGGACAGGGAACAACTGCAAGCCGTTCCCTGTCCCTGCCCTTGACGCCACTCTCCCTCAAATTATCCAAATTGCTTGACTGCTTAGCTGAACTTTAGTACACTGTCATGTACGTAAACAATACGAGTGGCTTCTGGAAGGAGTTTTCTGATGGTAAATAATGATGCAATAGAGAATGAACAGGCGCTGGCAGCGCAAACACATCAACGAGGAATAGATATTGCGCGTGTGTTGCCCATGCGACTACAAACCCTTGATCTTGACCGGGAAACCGTGATTGCCCCCGACAGCAAACGGTACGTTGTTGGCACTTTTGATGATCGGCGCGTTGGACGCGGCTACATCACTGCTATCTATCCCCAGCAGAACAGCTACCTCACACTGGTACGTTTGCCTGTTGCTGAACTGAGCAGTCCGAATCCCGACGATGCTATGAACCAGCATGCCGCTGTAATACAGGCTATTTTGCAAGGGAAGCTGAACGATTACCTGCAATCACTACAATCGTAGTTTTGTAGATGAGAGCGGAAACGCATACCCAAAAAAACGTTTCTACTCTCGTCTTTTCATTACAGAAGCTGTTATGGGCAAGTGCAATACTGCTTCAACACACATATAGCGAACTTATGTGAGTTAAATTGTGGTAAAGTGGTTAATTTGCCCTTGACAAAACGCTAAGCTATTCGGTATACTCGCTGTAGTGGGATTGCTACGGCAACCCCAATTATATGTCGAGAACAATCAGGCATACATGCCTGAAAAGCATTCATCCAGTAAACCTAATCTCATGAAAGGAGATGGCGAGCATGGCTACAAACACCCATCTGTGGCTTACCACGAACAGGCTGCGCGATAAAATCGCTCTTCACGGCTATGCTATGCCCATTTTCATGGGGTTCGTGTGTCCGGTTGGCGGCTGCATCGTGTTCTGCGATTCTCCGCTTTTCGCTGGCGCAGAAAGCTGCAGTGTGCCCATTTCCAGGGGGTCTCCCCCTACTCCAGATTGAGTAGGTTCTAACAGAAGAGATTATCCCGAACCGTGGGTACTGGCAGAAAAATCAGTCCCACGGTTTTTTGTCGCTATTTTCGTCATTTTATTGATCGTCGAAAAGAATTTGTAAAGGGGGCAAAGGTGCTTCGATACTTCATCAACTACGCGAGTTAACTTTTTTTGCTTGTTACTGGTTGGCGTAATACATATCGTTGGTTTCAGATAGGTGTGGAGGAGTGGATGCGAAGACGAACAACATGTAGCAAAGGAAATGCCGATGCGTGTGAAAGTTTTAGTCAAGTTGTACAGGTGCAAACCTGTTCTGAAGCTCAGTGTACCTGCCGGGGATAGCCGTTATGCTACTGCAACGAAGCAAGTGCGAGTGGTACTCTCTGGCGAAATCGAAGGAGGACTTATATTCAATGGCTACATATGTAGATATTCCGGTAGTAGAAAACGTCACGCTAGACATCACCAAAGATGCAGTCGTCATTGACGGTGTCAGCAAAGTATTCAAGAAATCGCGTCCCCTCCTGCCGTGGCGCAGGAAAAAGGACGATGAGAAAAATAAAAAACGCGAGGTACGCGCCGTTGATGACGTGACCATCACCATTAAGCGTCGCGAGATTGTCGGCATCCTCGGTGCCAATGGTTCGGGCAAATCCACATTGATTCGTATTCTCTCGACCTTGCTCATTCCTGATACGGGGAAAGTAACCATCTTTGGTTACGATGTCGAGAAGGACGAGCGCATGGTGCAGCGCCTGATCAACCGTGTGAGCGTCGAGGCTTCGTTCTTCAAAAAGCTTTCGCCATTGGAGAACCTGATGTACGCTGCCCGACTGTATAACATGCCTGGAGCAGAGGCGCGAACGAAGATTTTTGAAATTCTCAAACGTCTGGGCATCAAACCTGATCGCATCACCGCGCCATTGGAAAACATGTCGCGTGGTATGCAACAGAAAGTGGCGATTGCACGAGCGTTCCTGACCTCGCCCATTGTACTACTGTTGGACGAGCCAACAACGGGACTGGACCCGCGCTCAAAAATTGATGTGCAGAACTTTGTACTGGAATTGCGCAACGTGCATGACGCAACCATCCTGATTACAACGCACGACATGGAAGAGGCAGAGGCGCTCTGTGACCGCGTTGCTATCATTGACCAGGGCCGCATCGTCGCTCTGGGCGCAGCCGATGAACTCAAACGCGAGGTCGCGGAGATCATGGGACGTGATGAGCCAGCCACCATGCACGAAGTATTCATGCACTACACGGCCTCTCATCCGATTACAGAGGAAGACATTCGACGTTACGGAAGCTGGGAAAAAGCCTTCGAAGCGTTGGAGGCCGAGCGAGAAGAAGAGGACTAAATGTCTAGTATTATGCATCAAGGCCGTGCTGCTTACGCCTTCTTTGAACGTAACTTAAACCTGACCAAGCGTTACTGGGGCTGGGAAATAGTCTGGCTTGTCTACAACATTGTGAACGCTTTGTCCGTTACGTTTATCGGTGCAAGCGCACAGCTGGTTACTGGTACCAAAATAAACACCAACTTTCTGATTCTGTACCTGCTGATTGGTACATCGGTCTGGTCATACCTGAGCGTCACCTTCGATGGTGTCACCGACATCATCAACATGGAACGCTGGGAAGGGACTATTGAGCATACATTCATGGCTCCTATTTCGCGTTTCACGCACATGATAGGAAGCTGTTTGTACGCCGTTGTTCACGGCATGCTTTTTACCGTTGTTCAGCTCGTCGTCGTGGGAGCCTTCTTCCATCTCGATCTGAGCCATGCCAACTACCTGACCACCATTTTCATGTTGCTGGTTGGTAGCATCTCATTCATCGGCTTCGGCATCATGACCGCCGTCTTGCCTCTGCTCTATACAGAGAAGGGCATGCAGATGTCGTTTATCGTGCGAGCGATCATTTTGCTGGTGTCCGGTGTCTATTATCCAGTGGCAGTATTGCCGTTCTGGATGCGGCCTCTGGCGAGCATCTCGCCCGCAACCTATGTGCTGGATGGATTGCGTTTCGCGATCCTGGATAACCAGCCCATCTGGTCGCCAGCGATCTGGAGCGTCACATGGCCCTTAATCATCACCGGTATCGTGAGCATACCGCTCGGCATCTACATTTTCAGGATCGCTGAACGTTATGCCAAGCGCACCGGCAAACTCAAGAGAAACGGATAAAGTTCTCTCCGGTCAGGGAACGAAGGTTCCCTGACCGGAGAGAAGGAAGGATAGATACGCATATGGGTACTACTATGACAACTCTTCCGAGAGGTGTCACTATACGGCATCCACAGATGGAAGATGCTCAGGCGGCTTATGACCTGATTACTGCCAGTGACGTAGCCGATGACGGCATGCAAATGTTGACTTTACAGGATATACATGACATCTGGCAAGCGCCCGAAACAAACAGGGAGACCGATGTCTGGCTTGTTACCACGGATCAGGGAGAGCTTATTGGCTACGCCGATCTGGAAAACAGAATGCATGTTGCCATTACCTCATTCATTCGCATCCACCCGAATTATCGCAATCAGGGTATTGAACATGCTTTGTTGCCCCTGACCGAGGAGCGAGCGCGTCAACATATTGCTGACGCTCCTGCTCATGCGCGGGTGACGTTGAAGAGCTGGGTCAGCCATAACGACAGGGGAATGCCACAGGCGTTTGAGCAGGAGGGTTACAGTCTGGTACGTAGCCACTGGCGGATGCGTATTGCGATGAATGAGGCACCACCCGTACCGAAACTGCCTGAACACATCACAATTCGCACGTTTGTGCCAGAACAGGACGCACGGGCGGTGTTTGACGCCGACGAGGAAGCGTTCCAGGATCACTGGGGCCATTTGCCTGGTGACTACGAACACTGGAAATACTGGACGATCAAGCGCGAAGGCTTCGATCCGTCGCTCTGGTTCCTGGCGGTTGAAGGTAACGAAATTGCTGGTCTTGCCCTCTGTCAATATGAAGATGACGAGGGCTGGGTAAATAACCTGGCGGTGCGGCGTCCCTGGCGCAAGCAGGGACTTGGTCTGGCGTTGCTACACCATGCCTTCGGCGAATTTTACCGCCGTGGCATCCATGTAGCTGGCCTCGGTGTGGATGCACAAAATCTGACAGGGGCAACACGCCTCTACAAACGCGCAGGAATGTCTGTTGCCGTTCAACACGATACCTATCAGAAGGAACTGCGACCCGGTGAAGAACTGAGTACGCAGTCGGTCTCGGAGTGATCTCCTCTGACCACAGTCAGGGAAAGGATAGAGAAACACATGAGTACTACAGGTACTACAATTCTTCCGAAGGGCGTAACCATACGTACTCCTCGAATGGAAGATGCTCAGGCAGCTTATGACCTGCTTGCAGCTTGCGATATTGCCGATCATGGCATGCTATCGCTTACCTTGCAAGATATTCGGGACTACTGGCGAGCGCCCGATACCAATATGGAGACCGATGTATGGGTTGTTTCCAATGCTGAGGGACAGCTTATTGGCTATGCCGATACGGGACATAGAATGCACGTCGCCATCTTCTCGGACATTCGCGTCCATCCCGATTATCGTAATCAGGGCATCGAAAATGCCTTGATGCGTCTGACAGAGGAGCGAGCGCGTCAACATATTGCTGAGGCCCCGGCTCATGCACGGGTCACGCTCAATAGCTGGATCGCTCATAACAACAGAGAGCAGGCGCGATTGTTTGAGCAGGCTGGCTACACAATGATTCGCCAATCCTGGCGTATGCGCATTGAGATGGACGAGGCACCTCCTGCACCGGCGTTGCCCGAACATGTCACTATCCGCACTTTCGTGCCTGAACAGGACGCACATGCGGTGTTTGATGCCGATGATGAAGCATTCAAAGACCACTGGGGCTACCTGCCTGACACCTTTGAACACTGGGAATACTGGACGATCAAGCGCGAAGGCTTTGATCCGTCGCTCTGGTTCCTGGCAGTCGAAGGCAATGAAATTGCCGGTATTGCCCTCTGTCGCTACGAAGATAACGATGGCTGGGTAGATACGCTGGCAGTGCGGCGGCCCTGGCGCAAGCTGGGCGTCGGTCTGGCGCTGCTGCATCGGACATTTGGCGAGTTCTACCGGCGTGGTACACACGTCGTCGGTCTCGGCGTTGATGCGCAAAATTTAACGGGGGCAACACGTCTATATACACGGGCTGGTATGCACGTTGCCCTCCAACACGATACCTATCAGAAGGAACTGCGACCCGGTGAAGAACTGAGTACGCAGTCGGTCTCGGAGTAATATCCCCTGACCGGTGGCTGTTCCCACTCCTTCCTCTTATAGACCGGGGAATTGGAATATATATGTGAAGACATATATCCACACCCCTGAGAGAATGGAGAAACCGACTATGGCAGTACTTCTACACAATCTTTCGGCACGCGCTCCGAGTCTTGCTGACCTGGAACCTGTTACCAGATTGTTGATCGTGTGCGACACCGTCGAAGATGGTTTGTCGGACTACACAAAGGAGGATTTGCGCTCGAAATGGCAGAAGCCGGGCTTCAGGCTTGACAAAGATGCCTGGGTCATAGTCACCACAAAGGGACAGTTTGTTGGGTATGCCAGCGTGTGGCTGGACCCACAAAGGCCAGATGGAGACATAGAGATGTACATCCGCGTCCATCCTGAGTATGTCGGTCGCGGAATCGGTACGCTACTACTCAGGTTAGCGGAATATCGCGCCCGCTCGCTCGTCCAGTACGCTCCTCCGGCAGTGCGCGTCGCGCTCAATGTGAGCGTGAACAGCGTTAACCGGGTGGCAGGTATGTTGCTCGAGCGCGAGGGCTACACACAGGTGAGCCATCTGTGCCGCTTGCTGATTGACTCTGATGAGTTCTCGCAGCCTGGCTCTATGAAACTGGACCTCGCCGTAGACGCGCAAGCGTTAACAGGTGTCACTCAACTTCAGAAACGCACCGGCATCTACTTCATGCGACAGTATGATGTATATGAAAAGGAACTGCGTTCCGCAGCAGAGCAATACACCAGCGAGGAACACGATTTGCAATTGGTGTAACGATACATAATGGGTCTGGCAGGGACGCTGGATGCTGCGGACACAAGTGTCCGCAGCATCCAGCGTCCCTGCCAGACCTCATCTAAAAAGGATACAGGCCAATGATAGATAGATTACCCGATGGCTTTACCGTTCGTCCTCCCACAATGGACGACGTAAAAATAACAACTGCGTTGATTCGGCTCTGCGATATCGCAGAGCAAGGTGACTCGATTGCGACCGAGTCTGGCACTGCAGCCGGATGGAGCGAAATCATAGAAACGTTGAAAAACGCTGCCTTGCTGGTATTTGCGCCGGACGGACAACTCGTTGGCTACGCACGTGCGAGAAACGTAGCGGATGTGAAATTTTATGTCTTTATTCGCGTTCACCCCGACTATGCGCAAACAGGCATACCGGCGTATTTACTGCATCGGATGGAGAATTTTGCTCGTCAGTGCGCTTCTCGATTTTCCTCAGATGCACGTATTGCGATGGAAGCCTGGATCGGTGATGCCAATGTACCAATGCGCAGTCTGTTTGAACAACATGGGTTCTCCATTGTGCGCAGCACCTGGCGTATGGAAATTGAGATGGAGCAGACTCCGCCGGAACCAGTTCTGCCACAAGGTATCTTCATTCGCACCTTCTTTCCCGGTCAGGACGAACGAGCCACATTCGCGGCAAACGACGAGGCATTCCGTGACCACTGGGGCCATGTCCCCGGCAACTACGATGAATGGCTCCGCTGGGCAATAGAGCGCGAGGACTTTGATCCAACGTTGTACTTTCTGGCATGCGATAACGATCAAATTGCCGGTGTTTCGTTGTGTTTACCGAAACCCGCTCTTGGCTGGGTAGATGATCTCTCGGTACGCCGTCCCTGGCGGCACAAAGGTGTCGGTTTGGCCCTCTTGCAGCATACGTTCCGTGAATTCTACCGGCGTGGTGTCCACAAAGTTGCCCTGGATGTTGACTCACAGAACCTGACCGGCGCGACCCGTCTCTATCACCGTGCCGGTATGCATATCGCCCGCCGTTTCAACACCTACGAGAAGGAAATACGCTCCGGCGTCGAACTGAGTACGCAAACCCTGGCAATCCCGTAGGGGTCAATGTAGGGGTCCGCTTCAGCGCACCCCCCCGCGACGAGCGCAGCACTGTCGCGTCCTTGCTAAGCATTTTTGCCGGGAAAGCATAGAATCGTTACTTGAAAGCATGCTATCCCGTCATGATATGCGTGGCTAATTATAGTCCGCGTTACAATACTTGTAGGGGTCCGCTTTAGCGCACCCTCTACTGAACCCAATTGATAGCGCCAATTTAACAATTTGACGGAAAGAGTCCGAACACATATGTGGGGGAAAAACATGTTCGCTCTGGGAATGATACTGGTGGCTGCCGCTGATAATGGGGGCATGCGGCTTACCTTATTGCTATTACTATTGTTGGCAGTTGTGCTGATTATCGCGGGTGGTGTTATTGCTCTATTAACGTTGATGAGCAAACGCAAGGCTTCGAGTAGGAACACCAACTCCGCGTATCTGGAGAGTGAGAGGCTATGAAATGTTCCGACGATCAGTAGCGCCCCTTTTTATAGGTACGTTGTTGTTGCGCACAAGTGGCGGAGCGGCGACGGTCGTCATGGGACTATTTTTGGCTCAACTTGCTCATGTGAGCGGTGTTGTTATCACCAGTTTGCAGGTTGGTTTGCTCTCGGTTGCCTTCTTCGCGACTGAACTGTCACTTGCCCCGTGTATGGGGGCGTTGGGCGACCGTTGGGGACGCCGCGCTTTCTTAATTATCGCCCCGTTCCTGGGCTTGTTGCAGGTCGGGCTGGTTCCCTTTACACCCACGTCTCATCCTTTGCTTTATCTGTCAAGCTTGCAAGTAGTGGCAGGCGTGTCATCCGCGATGATGACACCCGCAACGCTTGGGTACCTTGCTGATTACACCGCACACGATTCCCCCCTGCGTATGCGCGTCATGAGCTTTTTCGAGCTTGTGACCAGCGGAGGTATCGCGCTGGGTGTTGTTGTGGGCGGTTTTGCATGGGAACGTTTTGGTCGTGCTGCTTTTGGCTTGCTTGCTGGCCTCTACCTGCTTGTAATCGT
>DATGJV010000332.1:0-5451 GCA_035295005.1 Ktedonobacteraceae bacterium
AATCCCTGAAAACACGCATCCGCATTCAGAATACGCCGAATAACAGCAACACTACGCAGCGACTTGGAAGCCAGCCGCACGTTTTTCCCACCAGTGTGAGACTTGATATCACGAATATTCTCATCCAGCAAATCCAAATCAAGATAGGCAAACGGCATCGTCTGACCGCAAAATATCTTCCGGTAATAGTCGTAATCACGTGCGCAATTATTCATGTTCTCTCGCATACATGCTCCTTGAAAAGAAAGTTGGGTTTGTGTAAGAAAAGTATATCATTACCTACAATGAGTTAGGATAAAGAAACCAGTTTGATTTCCATATGCAATTCCTGCCAGCAGATGTCAGGAATTGGGTGCTATGATGAATGTACATAGAGGATTGTCAGCTGTGTGCAGGCAGAAAGAAGGGACAAAGAGCAATGCAAGAGATAGTAGATGATTTTTCGCTATCAACCTTATTGCGAGCAATGGAAACCAATGTTCAGGAGGCATGGGTATGCCTGGGTCGTGGATTGGGCGCGGAGATTCACAATGAGCCGGAACTATTATGGTTTCTCTCAGGGATACCTTTTCACCTTGCCAATGGCATAGTTAGAGCGCATTTTTCCCCTGATTCTGAGGAAGAAATCCTGAATGAACGGCTCAAACAGCTTACCTCCTATGGTGTCCCTATGGCCTGGTTGATCGGCCCGTCCACCCGTCCATCTGACCTGGGAAGCTATCTTGAAAGGCATGGTTGGTCGCCCGACGACGAAGCGCCAGGAATGGCGCTTGACCTGCACAGGCTCGATGAGCATCTATCATTGCCACCACGTCTTATCATTGAGCATGTGAATGATGAGGAGATGCTCAAGACGTGGCTTCGTGTCATGGTTGTTGGTTCTGAATTGCCGGAGGAAGGGCTTGCGTTGCTTTTGGATGTAGTTACCAGATGCGGTTTTAAACATGATACCGCCGTTCACTACTATCTTGGGATGCTTGATGGTAGGCCAGTAGCAACCTCGTTGTTGTATACTGGCGGAGGTGTGGCAGGTATCTACAACGTGGCGACTGTTCCAGAGGCGCGAAGACAGGGAATTGGTAGCGCATTGACCCTCGCTCCTTTGCTTGATGCACGTGCATGGGGGTATCGAATAGGCATATTGCAATCTACGGCTATGGGGCTCAACCTCTATCGTCGCCTGGGATTTAAAGAATATTGCACATTTTATGCCTACTTCTGGTCAGGAGAGCAGTAGAGGCTATCCCGGCTATTTTTTTCGGGCAACCAGGCGAGTAAAGCCCAACGTGCGGCCAGCATCTGCACGAAGCATCTCTATCTCCTGCTGTGAAGAGGGTAAGCCTTCATCAAGGCAGACTTCCATCCATTTTAGCCAGTGTTGCCAGCCATCAGGAATGGTATCTGCGCTCACTACTTCCACCAGTCCCGTCTTTTCCCAGTGATGTCGCCACCAGTGTGGGCTGTGAAAGCTGTGCCATTCCCACGACCAGTATGGGGCAAGGTGGGCTGGTACACCATCCGTCAATTCGTGAAGCACTCCCGGCACGACAATAGCGATGGAACCACCGGAGCGCACAAACTGAGAGATATAGCCCAGATAGAGATCGCCCGTTCCGAAATAATGATAGGCATCGAGACTGACCAGTGTATCAAAAAATTCGTTGGCAAAGGGCAATGCGTGTGCTTCAGCATGGATAGGGAATACCCGCTCTTGCATGTTGGTTGCACGTATGCGTTGCCAGTTCTCGCTAGCCCCGATCCACAAATCCGTAGCCCATACCTGAAGTTGGAACTCTCGTGCCAGGAAAATAGAACTAATCGCCTTTCCACATCCCAGGTCCAACACTCTTGTGTCCGGTTTCAACTCTATCACCTGACTGAGTGCCTCTGCCAACCATACCGCATTAGGCCCCATCGCATTTTCGAGCATCCAGGTCGCCTCATACGACGCCGAGCGCGGAAAACCGTCAAGTGTGAAAAGTGCCGTAAGTTCTGCTTTGCTATGCTTCATTTTTTCCCTCCCATATCAAATAACAGATTGTTTTCCTTCAAGGTGCTTATGGTATCTGCCTGATACAAACTCCTTGCGTCGCCCTTTGTACCACCTCATCATGTAATCGTTTCACATCTGGCTCCAGTTCAGAGCAACGCACAACTGAGCCATCAGCCATTAAAACAAGAGGATCAACAATTCGTGGTTTGGTGAAGGCGCGAATATCATAATGCTCCATATCTTCCACAACAGTAATACCGGGATGAATATTGGATAAATGGCGCGAAATCTCAAGATGTCTGGCTGAACGCAATAACTGGAGAACATATTCATCCTGACGGAACAGATCGCTTTCTTGCAAAATACCCTCTGCCAGAGCTACTCGTATCGCCAGCGCCAGTTGTTCATCAGCGAACATCTCTAGCGGCTTCATGAACACGTCGCGCACTAAATCTGTGTAGAGATGAGTGAACCAGAGAGCTGCTGAAAGATTGCTGGTGACTATTTTCCCTTCATGCACCACCAACGATTGGAGAAATTGCTGTATCTCGGCTGAACTGGTGTAACCGACGCGCAACATATCGCGCAGAGTGTAGTCAATGCGGTCAGCGCATAAATCTGGCGCTGGCTGTTCTAATAGCGACCATTGCTCGTGATCAAAAACTATCTCAAGGGGGATATCGTGCTTGCTCAGGATAGCTGGAATATCAGAGTTGTGTACCAGTTGGTGGAAGTGTTGTTCGTGGAAATCCTCTGTTTTGAGTTGGAAGGCATAGTCAACCACATGCGAAAAGGCGGTGTGCGATACGTCATGCAACAGGCCCGCGATTTGTTCATGCAAACTTCCACCCAGACAGCGTATCAATGACATGACGCCTACCGAATGTTCAAACCGTGTGTTATCGCGCCTCTTCATCACCAGGTAAGCCGAGCCACCCTGATGTATTCCCTTGAGTCGTGTGACTGCGGAGGATTGCAGCAAGTCAATAAGTACCGGCTCGTGGATGTTGTATGTTCCGTACACATCGTCATGAACGACATGTTTTGTCATATGCTTTTTGTTCCCCTCTGGTAATATATCTATCCAATGCAGCATACATCAGAGGCACCGGCGGGCGCAAATTTGCGCCCGCCAGTGCCTCTGATGTATGCTGCATTGAACTAATTGTTTGCCAGTTAGCGCGACCGCGCTTCCAACCAGCTGCGTATTTTAGGCCAGAGACTCTTTTTCGCATCGGAGCCTGTCACCAGACCAATATGCCCGGCATTCAGCACAAAAAACTCTTTGTCTGTACTGCTGATGAGACGCATGGCCGCTTGCGCCTGTGGCACCGCGCAGATGTGATCTTTTGTACCCGCGATATTTAACACAGGACAGGTGATGTTGGAGAGGTCTACACGACGGCCACGCAGTTGAATCTCGCCTTTCACCAGTTTATTTTGCTGGTAAAATTCGCGAATCCACTGTTTGAACGCCTCGCCTGGGAATGGCACACCGTCATTGACCCATTTGTTCATGGCAAGCCATGTATCCATTGGCTTATCTTGCAAAATGCGATCCCACATAGTGACATACGTGCCAATTAAGTTGGCGACAGGCTTTGTGAGACGATTGCCTGTATCCACGAGTTCTCCTGGCACATTGCCAAATGCGTCCGCCAGCATATCGGGGTCAAAGTACTTTTCGCTTGTCCACAAACCGTAAAGTCCCGTTATTTCTGGCGAGAAATCTATTGGTGTCGTGAGCAAAATCAGGTTTTTGAGCGGCGCACCGGGGAACAGTGCAGCATACATGGCGCTCATTGTGCCGCCCATGCAGAAGCCCAGCAAGGTGAACTCATCAACATGAGATGTTTTGAGGACTTTCTTGATGGCGCGGGGCAGATAGTCTAACACATAATTCTCAAATGTGAGGTTCGCATCTTCATCGCCGGGTGTACCCCAATCGAGCATGTAGACATCAAATCCCTGCTGTACAAGGTACTCGACGAGGCTGTTCCCCGGCATGAGGTCCAGCACATAAGGGCGATTGATGAGCGCGTAAACGAGTAAGATGGGGATTGGAAAGCGTTTCTCAACCTCTGGCATGTAGCGATAAAGTTTCGCTTTGTTCTTCGTCCAGATGATTTCTTTCGGCGTTTTGCCAGTTTCGGCTTGCGCCCCCTCGATCATGATGTGCATACCTGTCCTGTACTTCTTCATCTTTGATTCGATGTCCAGAACTGATGGTATGCTACTCCCATTAATCATGTAGCCCTCCGTGTGCTGCGATGCGGTATGAGAGAAGAGCTATAGTTGTTTTAAGGCTCTAAGGCGCTCATTCTCTACTCTGAGACGACGGTTGTGTTGACTTCTTTGTCACTCTGACGGTTGGCCGTTTTCTTTTGTCCCTTGCGGGTTGTGGTTGCGGCTGTCCCGGCAGCCTTACTGGTGCTTGCTGGCCCTTGAGTGGAAAGTTTCTCTAATGCTGTGAGAAGCCTGTCGAGTTTGTTCTCAACGGTATCCAGTCGTTGGGTCAACGCATCTACACTATTCTGTTGTTGTAATGAAGCTGGCAAAACATCTAGCTTGCTTTCTACACGCGCCAGACGCTCACTTAGACTCTCAACTACCTGTTTTTGAGCAAGCGTAGCAGGCAGTGAATCCATTTTACTCCCAAGAGCGTGCAATTGTCCAGCTATGCTGCTAACAGTTTCCTGTGTGGCAGCTTTAGCGTTGCTGTCATTCAGGGTATCCAGGCTATCATCTAGCTGGTCAACTTTCTCCTCCAGTGCAATCACAAGTTCTGCTACCCGTGCAATATCTGAGCGTGTGGGCAGTTGCAGGTTTTTGAAGAATTCCTCGTTGGCGCGGCGGAATGTTTTGAAGAAACTGGCATAACTCTCAAGGAACGGGGTCGAGGATTCCATGAATTGCTCGGAGCCAATGTATTCCTCCACGAACTTTGACCATGTTTCATTGGTGGCGTTATACCAATCGCGGAAAAAGGTGAATGGTTCAGTGTATGGGACTTCGCCTTTTTGCAATTTTGCCTGGGCCTCCTCCATCATGCCCAGCCATTTGTTGGTAATACCGAGTGGGTCTGATGCTGTCTGGGCCGCTTTGCGCCAGATATCTATTGTCGCCTCAAACCAGCGTTGCCAGATAGTGGCGATATCCATTGCTCCCATCGGGCTGTCCTGAAGCATATTCTGGGCATCACCGACGCTTTTTGACCACGAACGATACAACCCGAAAGGGTCCCCGTATACTTCTTTACTGCCCTCAACCGCGTTTGTCCACGCTTTAGCGGAGGTTTCGTACCATTGCTTCCATAGCTCAGTGGGGTCTAATGTATTTTTAGCGTTTGTTCCCTCTGACATTATCATCGCTCCTTTCGCGTTCCAATATGTATGCATCAACGCTGATGCAAATATGTTGTACTACTCAATTTTGATGTAACCGGTACAAATTGGCTC
>DATGJV010000333.1:0-4648 GCA_035295005.1 Ktedonobacteraceae bacterium
CTAACTCTCTGGTAAGCAGTGCCTCCACCTCTTCTCGTGGAGCAGGAGCTACTGCGTCCTGGAGCGTGGCTAACTCCGCGACCACCGCGACCGGAAGCAGATCCGAACGGGTCGAGAGCATCTGTCCCAGTTTGATGAAGACGCCACCGGCCTCTTCCAGGGCGTCTCGCAAATTGTGGATCAGCCTGGGGCACTTGATGGCGATTCGCTATCTGCTCTGGGTCCTCTTCCACCAAGCAGCAAGGGCCCAAGACCATGCCGGGCCGCAATCCAGGTGATGTGGGAATAGCGGCGTGCGCGGACAGACCAGTTGCGCACGGCACGCAACGGATGTGGCACCGTTGCCAGACGACTTTGAACGCGAACCAGGGGGCCGGGCCGTGCGAGCAATTCCAGCAGGACAGAGACCCCCATTGATACCAGTAATGCAGGAAGCAGGATCGCGGACAAGAAGAAGAGCGGATAGGGAAAAGGAGTCTGAGGAGCCACCGCTTCCGCGAGAATACTGCCGATAATAAGTCCCAGCACGGACGCAATCAGGGTACGCACCCAGGATTGGCGTATACCGAGTAGTCTACCCCCAAACCATACCAGGAAGGTGATAAACAGGACAAAGGCAAATAACCGGAACAGGGCACTGAGAACCATAACTCCATTTCCTTTCTTCACTCTTGAGCTTCACCATATGCATGATATCACTTGATACATACATATGGCGAGAGGAGATGGTACTCGGTTTATGCCTGTTCCCTGCTATGCTGCATGTCCTGCCAGGCAGTGTACAAAAGCGCTAGCCCAAGCCCGAAGATGATAAGCGCATTGACAGGATGAAGTGCCTCCAATAGCGGCAACCCGATGCTCGTCGGCACGGTAATCAAGATGCCTTGCAAGACAACGAGAACGAGCAAGAGTCCATTCAGCCCTATCTTGCGCCAGGATTGCCGCGCCACCAGAGCCAGGACAAGTAATACTACCGGGAAAATGCTCAAAGCGTTACCGAAGACCCGGTGCATTACCAACCAGGAAGAGGATGCAAAGATTCCCCCTCCCGCCAGAAATACCTGGAGCAGGATGGCGAGCGCAAAAAGTGCGCCGATAACAAGGTAACTGACCTGCCCAATATGACGAACGCCGCGGCCCGTGCCGGGGTTGGATACTGGTTGAGATGAAATGGTTTTCATAATTGATATGCTCCTTTTGTGTGTGCAAGCTTCTTCTCTCGAATGAAAGCACTGCTTTCATTAAGTCAAATTTGACTTTATTCAGAAAAAGCATTGCAACCAATTTTTTACAGACGTGAACTAACCGCATCTGACATGTGTATTTAGCCAATATTGACTTAACCGACAAAGGAAGTTCGTATTGGGAACTATCCATGCTCACGTGTAGTTGCTCGTGAAAGAGAAAACTGCGTAATTGTTCACTCTAACTGGCTGATTTCCGACATTCAGCAAGGTGCAAGTGCAATCATAATCCGGGTGGTACATGCTAAAACAGAGAGAAAGCTGCTTGTTCTCACTACACCATTATTTCGTCACGCTAACCTTCGTCGCAGTTAAGTCTAATCTGACTTAATTATAGCCTACAAAAAAGAGAATGTCAAGCCCGCAGTTGACTCGTGTAATTTGAGTTCTTTCTAAATGTATCATAACTCTTTGAGTTGAACCTGTGAGAAAGCTGAGCGGCAGCTCAATATAGCAATGCCGCCGCTCCAACAACTGAAGATGATGTTGACTCGTGGGTCAAGTTGTTGCCGCCGGAGCGCCGCGACGATTATCTAGTGCGGTTGGCACATAATGAGCCAGGACTGAGCCGCCTCCTTATCAGAGAGTTACGCGAATTGGGTAGCGACAGGAGCGGGGAGACGACTTCAACGGGTGAGCATGTTACTTATGCACCGTTGCGAGCAAGTAGTTCCGCGTGACTTCCCGTCTCGACCACACGGCCATCGTCTACGACGGCGATGATATCCGCGGTACGCACGGTCGAGAGGCGATGCGCAACCAGCAAAACAGTATGGCGCAGGCGCAACTCATCGAGCGTTACCCGCAATCGCTCCTCGGCGAGAGCATCCAGCGCGGATGCCGCCTCGTCCAGTACGATCATGGGAGCCTCACGAACAAGCGCACGCGCAATAGCAACGCGCTGGCGTTGGCCGCCTGAAAGCCGGTTGCCTCGCGTGCCAATTGCGGTCTCCAGTCCCTCCGGCAGATGCATTTCGGCGATGCCAGCACGCTGGGCGGCTCGCTCTACTGCGGCCTCACCGGCATCAAGGCATCCATAGCGAATGTTGTCACGCACACAAGTCCACTGGCTATTTGTCCCGCTACTCCAGTTTGAGCAAGCAGCCAGGTAACGAGCATTGCTCCCGCCGTGCTGATACACCAGAGGAAGCTCCTTTTCTAGCATAGCGAGTGAAGATGAGAACAAGATGAAAAATTGGAAAGACGATCTGTGGAGTTGACACTATAACCAGTAATCATTGCGCCCTATCCGCTCTCAATTCTCAGATTCAATTCAGATTCGTCACAGTTCCAACTCATCTGTACACGCTATCCTTGATGTATAAGGTTCAAGGGAAGTGCTTCTCCCATCTACTTCCCTGCCTTTTCCATAAAGGAAACAGGGAGAAGTTGACAACATTGAGTTGAGCGAGGAACTGCTATGGACGGAAATATACGGGCTGAACAAAGCGTTTGGCTACACCCTCTACGTACACATCTCAGATCGTTGATGACCGGCACGAACGATACAAACAATACAAACAATACACGCCCCCGGTGGCGGGCGCCTCTGGTGGGGTATGTTATTGGCATTGTGTTTGTGGGAATTGGCTTTGGCCTGGGATTGGCAGAGAAGCAATTGCTGGCGTTCTTCTCATTCCCTGGCATGGTGCTATTTGCTGGCGTGATCCTGGTATCGTTGTTCTGGGGCGTAATGCCATCGATTCTGACCATATTATTGAGCTTACTGGCGCTTGACTACCTGTACATTCCACCTTTTGGCAGCATTGGAAGCTATCAGTGGAATGAAGTGATACAACTGCTGACATTCGCGGGTGCGAGCCTCGTGATTACCTTTTTGACGAATCAGCGCGAAGTTGCACGCTTGCGAGCCGTCGCCGCCGAACGAAACGCGGCGCAGCAAGCTCGCCAGTTAGAGGCAATTTTTGAGGCAATGAGCGATGGTGTCGTTGTGTACAACAGGCAAGGGAAAGTCTTACACACGAACAGCGCAATTCAGACGCTTTTCGGATTGCAAAACATATCCCGGAAAGAAGAGCCTGAAATCAAGCAAACACTGCTTGCAGGGGCAACGCGGCACGGTGAACACGGGCAGGAACTGGCGGAGAAGCGCCGCCCGCTCGCTCGCATTTTCAAGGGTGAAACGCTCACAGCAGATAATACGCCGGATGTGTTGGCGCTCACGGCAACTGGACAAAAGCTGGTATTCAACATCAGTGGCGCACCGATACGTGGCAAGCATGGCAACATCGAGCGGGCAGTCTTGATCTACCGCGATGTAACCACACGCCGGAAGTTGGAACGACGCACTGCTAATGCACTCCAGGCGCTACTGGCAGTCGCGGAAAACCTGGTGCGCGTGCCAGAACAGGGAACAAAAGCGATAGCAGATAACGGCTCTGACGAACCAGCACATGAAGCAAATATCATTGGGCCGCAACTGGTGGTACTGACACGCCATGTGGTGGAGAGTGCGCATGTGGTGATGTATGCGGTGGAACAGGCAGAAGAGGCGCTTTCTCCAATCTTCTCAACCGGTTTTAGCGCGAAGGAAGAGCAACAATGGCGAGCAACCCTGGCACATAACCCCTCAATTGATGAACAGCTTGGCAGCCCTCTTTTGCGGACACATCTTGAGCATGACGAAGTGATCATGCTTGATGGAATGACACTGCCATTGTACACGAATGCGCTGCCATACTACGTCGAGACAGTTCTGGTCGCGCCGATTATTGTGGATAAACGGCTGGCAGGCTTGCTGTGCGTTGATGCCGGCCTTCGCGAACATAGCTATACGCGACAGGAAATGGTCCTGGTTCAGACCATTGCACGATTGACCGCTCTCACATTTACACGGGCGCATCTTGAACGTGAGCGTGCGATGGCTTCGGCGAACGAACTCGCGCTGCGCGAAACGAACCGCCAGATAGAGGCATTTCTGAGCATGGTCTGCCATGAGTTGAAAACGCCTTTAACCATTATGCGCGGGAGTCTACAACTGGCGGAACGCAAAATGCAAAAATCGCTCACTGCGGGAACCCTTCATGCTGACGAAGTGTCTCGTATTGCCCCTGTTCAGACATTAATTGAACGGGCCAAACATCAGATTGTGATTCAGGACAGGCTGGTCAACGATCTCCTGGATGTGTCGCGGGTGCAATCACAGGCATTTTCCATGCTATCAGGGCCATGCGACCTGGCACAGATCGTGCAGAGGGCAATTGATGACCAGCGCGGGACGGTACTCGAACGCACTATTGATCTACAACTGCCGGTACAAGATACGCTGCCGATTCAGGCTGATGCCGACAGGATTACGCAGGTTGTGACCAACTACCTGACAAACGCACTGAAATACTCGCCTGCTGAGCGACCTATCACAGTACGTGTGAGCGTAGAAGGAC
>DATGJV010000334.1:0-8102 GCA_035295005.1 Ktedonobacteraceae bacterium
GCGAAGAGGGTACACCCGTTCCCATCCCGAACACGGTAGTTAAGCTCTTCAGCTCTCACGATACTTGGGGGGTAGCCCCCTGGGAAAATAGGACATCGCCGTTTCACCCGCCCACATGGGTGGTTTTTCTATGCCACAATTCCCCGCAAAGCCTTCACTACCGCGTCAATCTCCCCCTCAGTATTGTAAAATCCCGTCGAGATGCGCAGGGATTTCATTGAAGGAATGCTGCGAATAAGAATGTTGTGCTTTTCCCGTAACTGTTCCACGACAGTAGTTACATCCTGATCTGCCAGTGTGAACGAGGCGAGACCGCTTGCTCCTGGTTGCGGCGTCAGTAAGGTAAGCCCAGGAACGGTTTGTAGCGCCTGACAGGCGTAAGTGTTTAATGATGAGATGCGCTCGAATAACCATTCGTGTCCCACTGTCTGTTCAAGCCAGTTCAGGACGGCAGTTTGTCCAGCGATAGCAGCTGTCTGGCGACCTCCCAGTTCAAACCGTAGCGCGTTATCGTTTAATGCCCACTCTACATCTTCTTCATGCTTGATGGAGAAGTAGCCAACATACGTGCAGTTAATGAGGGGAAGTGATTCCCGGCGTGTATAGAGCGCACCGGTGCCATCGGGGCCGCAGAGCCATTTTTGCATAGGGATGGCGTAGAAATCAACGTCAAGCGCCTTGACATCAATGGGAATGGCACCTGCCGATTGCGCACCATCAACGAGTACGGGTATGCCGTGTTCTCGACCGAGAGCGCCGACTGCTCCAACATTGAGAACTGCTCCTGTTGTCCATGCGACATGCGAGAGGACGATGAGGCGCGTGCGTGGCGTAATCAGTTCCGCGATGGCCGCTTCTGCCGGACGTTCCGCAACCGGGCCAATATCAGCCATGCGAATCACGATGCCGTAGCGGTCGCGCAACTGGTAAAGGGGCGCGAGGGCGCTAATATGTTCATGGTTTGTCGTAATCACTTCGTCGCCTTCGCGCCAATCAAGGCCGAAGCTGATGATATTTAGTCCCTCGCCGGTATTATCGGTCAGGGCAATTTCACCATCATTCGCGTGCAGCAAGTGGGCGGCACTGGTACGGGCGCTATTGTAAGTATTGCCCATCTCCTCGAAGGCATCTGCTCCTATGCGCCCTTGCTGGTATTGTTTTTCAAAATATGCCTGGATGGCTTGTATGGCGGGTTCTGGTAATGGACCAAACGTACCGGTATTGAGATAGATTTGTCTGGTGGTGGCTGGCATTGCCTGGCGAATACGCTGTACATGAGTGAGGTCTGTCAAAGCTAGCTCCTTCTAATTGAGGCATGGTATGTCTTTTGTCTGGTTGGTAGCACAGGTTCTACACGGATGTAATCAAGTAGAACATTATCATTAGTATATCGTATGGCGTGGTTGCTTCGCTAGCGATAGTTGCTTTTCGGCCTGCTGAAACGTATCATATGGGGTACGAACAGGTGAAGAGAGGGAAGGGAATATATGCGTATACGCAATTTTCGGGAGACTGATATTCCTCGGCTGGTGCAGATACAACAACTGGCGGCTGAAGTTGACAGTACAGAGGCGATGAACGAGACAGACTTTGAAGAGTGGCTGCTGCAACCAGAGCTTGAGGCGGACTTCAATGTCTTTGTGATTACCGATGACGATGATGAATTAAATGAATGGGGTCAGGCTGGCACGCTGGAGGGCCTCGAAGGCGAAACTGTGGGCTATACAGTACTGCAATTTCGCCGGAGCCAGCATGCCTATCACTTTCTCTGTTCGGGCGCGGTTCATCCTCTGTATCGGCGACAGAACGCGGGCTTTGCCCTGTTAGTCTGTGCGCTGAATCGCGTGCATATGCTGTCGTCAGAATTTGAATTCGAGGCAGAACAGGCAGGTCATCCTATTTACTTCGAGGCATTGTTGCCAGAGCGAGACACTGCCTCAGAACGGTTGGCGCGGAAATGTGAGATGCAACCAACCGATGAGCGTGTGTTAGAAGGGATGAGACTTTACCGGCGCGAATTGTAGGGGATATATTAGCTTCTATCGAAAAATTCCTCCCGACTTGCCGGGTCCGGTCTTTTTGACAACTGCATCGCGGAAAAATATGGATCATACTGTGCCAGAAGCTGGTTGGCTTCGTAAGCAAGAGTGCGATAGTTTATGTGTCCACCGGGGCGAGAACGCTGCATAGTGAAATAGGTTGCTTGCTTTGGATCCCCATGCATCCAGAGATCAACCTGATGGGCCAGAGGCAGAAGATTGAGTACAAACGCATAATCAATGGTATCGCGGTAGATGCTTGAGACCCTCTCAAGAAACTCGTGCAATTTCGTATAATACGAAACGAAATCTCTCTCAAATGCTGTTTTGTAGTCCGCAAATGTTGGGATATCTGTCAGGTACAAAGGCAATCCGAAGCCACGGGCGAGAATTTGCTCAATTGTACTCTTTGTGAGTCTTTCTCCAAAGACTAAAGGAATTGGGAAAAATCTGCCCCATGCACGATGGCGATTCAGGTCACGTAATTCTCCTAAGAAGCTCTCAACGACCAGCGTCATCCGTGTTGTGCGTGCAAATCCAGGCAATTCACAATAATTGGTATGCCCCGAAAAAATCATAGCACTGATACTTTGTTTTGTTTCATCATCCTGCGCATGTACCCAGTGCAAAAGCTGATTTCTCTCAAGCCCAGGCCAGAGCAGAAGGACGTATTCTGCAACGAGTCTATCCCCTTCTGTAAATACCGGGTCAATCATATCCACACGTTGCTCTACACGTTTCGGAAAGCCTCGGTGTATCGGAACGCGCTGCAACAAGTCCGTTTGCTCTTCCAGGAATTGTTTTAACCTGTGCAAGTTTCTGTTTGTTGTGTGCAGAGGCGCGGTATGCCGGATAAGTCCAGGCGCTTCTGCTTTATAGTCAAGTATTTGTTCCTCTTCTGCCGTCGGCGCAAGCAATTTCACAAACTGCGCGGCGACTTTCTGATAATAGGGCAAGGGAGAGGCTCCCAGTTCCGCGATGATGCGCGACCAGTCACGAGCAGACGTCTCAAAGGACATGCCGCTCCATTGACCGAAGAGTAAAAAATAGCGCACACAATCAAGGACGCGAGACAGTAGCGCACTTTTTTCATCCGGCTTCGTTGTATCCGCCCGGTAGTATTGCCCAAATTCACGAAGTAACGAGGCTTTATGTTTTGCGAACAACTCCAGCGATACAGCCCCAAATGATTGATATTCCTTCTCTAATTGCTCAATATCCTCTTCTGCTACATTCTCTGGTAGATAATGTCTTATTGGATGCAGGATTGCTTTGCCGAATGATGCCTGATAGCGTGTAGATTTTTCCTGGCCGGAATTCAGCGATCCCTCGTTAAACAGCGCCAGGCACAGGTGCATGGGAATCTTTCCCATATCTACAGCCAGCCTTGCCATATCACCGACCGAGGCATGACCATAGGTACGAAACATTTCTTCCAGCTTCTGGTCAGGATCAACACCTTTTTCACCCATAGCGTGCAGAATTTCCCAGGGCATGCCAGCGGCACGTGATTGGCGAGCGCCAGCCCAGGCTCTGTGGGATGCTGTACGTGTGTGAGAATTTGCGACTGTCGTGGTGGTGACAGTACCTGTGGTGATATCTTCTAAACAAATGAGTCGTAAGCCTGTCACATCGGCAGAATAGGTAAACCATCGGTAGGAATCGGCAATGAAATCTTTTTCCGGCTGCATTTCTGTCTCTGCTTTCAATTGAGATGAGTTCATCAGCTCCATTGTGGAATATTTTGCCAGAAGTTGTCAACTGAGAGAACGGACGAGGAAAACCGGCAAGGGTGCCATATTGAATTGAGGTCGTGCAAGCACCGCTACTCCATGCCGCATCATATAGGCGTACCTCCGGGCGAAGGAGTGAAGAGTGGTAAAACCAGACTGTTCACTCCCATTGAGGACATGGAAGAGTGCCTCTGAACTGATAAATGACACCGATGCCTTTTGACTGCTGACTAAACCAATTCTGGCTTATAGTCTGGCAGATCGGAAGTTTTTTGGCTATTGAGCCAGTTGTTCTGCCGTTTCTTGTGGTAGAGGTGAAGCGAGCAATTTGTCTAAGGTGGAGCGACGGATGCGGTACGCCTGGCGAAGACCGCGATGGGGCAGGGTAATTGCCTCTAAAATACCGTTTTTAATCCAACGTCGCACCGTGGTATCATCCACACGCAATTGTTTTGCAACTTCTCGGACTGTGAGCAGATCCGAATCTTCGTGTATCACGGGGGCCTCCTTCTGATCTTACACCAACTAACGCTGAGTCCTTTTATTGTGTGAGCAAGCTTTGGACAGCGTACATACTATCTATTTGACTATAACAACGAACATTCTCTTTTTTTGTAACGCTGTTCTCGAAAATCGTTTGCACAGTTGTTGGATGTATTGCATGGGCATTGAGAAAATACTGGTAAAAGTGGGGAAAAAGTTACTATTTGCTACGCATAGGGACACCACTACAAATAGTGACGCTCCTATGCGTAGCAGGGTGTTGTGCTATTGTTGCTAACCGCCGATCATAGACATGCTGCGATTGGCGCGTTTGAAACGCTTGTCACCAATGTAGTGTTTGAGTTCTTTGTGCCAGACCGCCTGGCGAATGGTGGCGGCGAGATCGTCGTCGGAAGCATCGGAACGGATGACTGCTCGCAGGTCAGTTTCTTCTGTGGCAAAAAGGCATGTGCGCAGTTGCCCATCTGCGGTGAGACGAATACGGTCGCAACTGGCGCAGAACGGTTCGCTGACGGGATTGATGAAACCGACCTCGCCAATACCGTCGCTAAAGGTGTAGCGGCGGGCGGTTTCAGCGGGGTCGCCAGTAGTAATTTGGACAAGAGGTCCATAGGCCGCTTCGATGATAGCTTTCAATTCGGCACCGGTGAGAATATCTTCTTTGCGCCATATCTGGTCAGCGTCGAGCGGCATAAATTCGATCCAGCGCATGACATAAGCTTTGTTGCGTGCCAGCTTCACAAAATCGAGGACTTCCTCTTCGCTGAAGTCACGAATAGCGACCGCGTTCACTTTAATGGGGTGAATCGAGGGATACTTTTCGAGTTCTTCCAGACCCTCCAGGACGCCAACCAGTTGATCGCGGCGCGTTAGCTTCGCAAATTTTTCACGAACCAGCGAGTCCATACTCACGTTGATGCGGGTCAATCCGGCCTCTGCCAGCGCCCTGGCTTGTTGTTTTAGTAAAATCCCATTGGTCGTGATACTGAGGCTATGCAAACCCTCAATGTTGCGGAGGCTGCGCACCAGGTCAGGAACGTCTCTGCGTACTAATGGTTCGCCGCCCGTCAGGCGTATCTGCTCAATACCAATGCTGACAGCTACACGAACAATGCGCTCAATCTCCTCATAAGAGAGAATCTCAGCTTTTTTGAGCCAGGGAAGGCCCTCGGCAGGCATACAATAGGTGCAGCGAAAATTACATTTGTCGGTAATGGAGATGCGCATGCTTTTGATGCGACGACCATAGCTATCAACGAGTGGTTCCATGAATGTTGCCTCTTAATTACATGTTCAATAAATATCAACGTCGTTACACTTAACTATATCATATTTTTAGAAGGTATGTCGGTGTTTTGTTATGGCGGGAAGACAAATTACTTGACGAATTGCTGAAAAGAGGCTATCATAAGATTATCTATAATGACCAATTGCCCAATAAAAAGTTGGCAACGGATAGCATGAAATACCAGGACGGAGTAGATAAGCTTTGTAAAGGATAAGATATGCCCAGAGTCGTAGACGAACAGATGCGAGAAGCCACTCGCCTGCGTATCATTCATGAAGCAGCGGGCGAATTTGCACGCCTGGGGTTTGAACAGGCGAATATTAATACTATCGCGGAACAGGCAGGGATTGGCAAAGGCACCATTTACCTGTACTTTGAGAACAAGCGTGAATTGTTTCTGGCGATGCTGCGCCATATTGCGCAGGAGCAACTTTCATCAATTAGGGGCGCACTCGCCATCAGCGGTACATTTTACGAGCGGCTGGTGAGTCTTTTCCATGCCTTTGTGCGGCTGGCAAGCCAGGAGAGAGACCATTTTAATGTCTATATGAGTGCGCTCTTTGGCGTGAATCGCGCCTTTAAAACCGAGGCAACAAAACTTTTACGAGATTACGTGGCGGTTATTGCAATGGTATTGGAGGAAGCCAGGCTAAGCGGTGAAATCCATGTTGTTGATGTAGAGGCGACCGCGCTCATGCTCCTCTCTTTGACCGAGTCATACGTGTTGTATGCAGGGGTACTGGATGTATCTGAGGAAGAGATTCTGCAACGGGCGAACCTTGTTGCCAGTACTCTCATGCAAGGTATCCGTTCGAGTAACAAATAAACGTTTTTTTCTTTCACATTAATTATGGGTGACTGCCCACTCAAATTATACAGTGTATCGTAGTGCGAGAGATAGTAGAGATGGAGATGCCGGTTTATGGAACCCAATGCATTCATCACTTTTGTGCGGCGTTTGTTTCATGTGCGCCGGATTGGACGAAACTTTGAGAATCCGCGTTACCTGCTCAAGTGGTTGTTTATCAGTACGTTGATTGGTATTGTCGCGGGAATAGGCGCGATAGCCTTCTTTGAGGCGATATATTTCGCGAACGATCTGTTACTGGGGAAGCTGGTTGGTTACTTGCCACCTAACCCTGCTGGTGAGGGAAGGACAATTATTATGCCAGTATGGGGAGCAGCACGTCCCTGGCTTCTACCGTTAGTCACAGCAGCCGGTGGTCTGGTGGCTGGTATTATTGTGTTTACGCTGGCACCGGAAGCCGAGGGACATGGTACGGATGCAGCAATCAAGGCATTCCATGAAGGCAAATCAATTCGTGCGCGGATACCGTTGATCAAACTTGTCGCCTCTGCTATCACGATTGGTTCTGGCGGTTCCGGTGGGCGTGAAGGACCAGCAGCTCAAATAAGTGCGGGCTTTGGTTCACTGTTGGCGAATGCATTGCATCTTGATATTCAAGACCGGCGTATTGCGCTGGCGACGGGTATCGGGGCCGGAATAGGAGCTATTTTCCGTGCGCCTCTGGGAGGCGCGATTCTCGCTGCCGAAATATTATACAAGAACGATCTGGAGGTTGAAGCGATTATTCCAGCGCTGATGGCCTCGATCATCGGCTACAGTGTGTTCGGCGTCTGGACGGGCTGGACTCCCATTTTCGCGACATCAGGAAATTTGGCGTTTACCTCGCCAGTACAATTATTCTATTACGTGGTACTGGGGTTATTATGTGGAATGGTGGGAGTGTTGTATGCACGTGGCTTTTACGGTATTGCTCATTTCTTCCATGGACTCACACTGCCCAACTGGTTAAAACCCGCCATTGGTGGACTGATTGTGGGATTGATTGGCCTTGCGCTGCCCCAGGCGCTGGGTATGGGTTATGGCTGGGTGCAAGTGAGTATGGGGACGGGATTGCTGGGCATACCGCTCTGGGTTATCCTGCTATTGCCCTTTGCCAAGATTGTGACGACCGGGTTGTCCATTGGTTCCGGCGGCTCCGGTGGTATCTTTGGCCCCGGTATGGTCATTGGCGGTATGTTGGGTGCGGTCGTCTGGCGACTTTGCTACCATGTTTTGCCAGGCGTGCCAGATTCGCCATCACCGTTTGTAATTGTTGGTATGATGGCATTGTTCGGGGGTATCGCACACGCGCCACTGGCGGTGATGCTGATGGTGGCAGAAATGACCGGCAACCTCTCGATGCTCGCACCGGCTATGATTGCAGTCGGCATATCATCAATTGTCGTTGGCAAGGCCAGCATCTACACCAGCCAGGTGGATACACGGGCAGATTCTCCCGCTCACCGGCTCCAGATGTCATTCCCGTTGCTTTCAACGTTATCCGTGAGCAAGGCAATGTCGGCACTATCGCTCCGTTTCTCTTCACAACAAACGGTGGCAGAGGCGGAAGCGGTGCTGGCCGGGCGGGTAGAGAGTGGGGGATGTGTACTGGATGATAAAGGCAATCTTCATGGTGTTCTCACACAGATTGATATTCAACGTGTGCCGCTCAGCGAGCGCGAACAAAAGCG
>DATGJV010000335.1:0-3633 GCA_035295005.1 Ktedonobacteraceae bacterium
GCCATGCAGTTGTGCCTCACTTTCATTGTTGCAAGAAACCAATGCCAGTAGTTGTTAGCATAGGACACTGTTGGGCTAATGTCAACTGTGGGGACACGAAAAATCATGCCCATGTACCTTTCAGTACCGAATTTTGACAAGCGGAAAAGAATGTAGTATGGTACGGGTGTTTCAATGTGAGAGATATGTATAGGGGTGAACTATGACATCGCCTGCTCGTAGACAATATTTGCATATAAAAAGCCAGTATCCCGATGCTATTTTGATGTATCAGGTGGGGGACTTTTACGAAACGTTCGACGAGGATGCGCGAATCACTTCTCGTGAGCTACAAATTGTACTGACGCGCAAATATTATGGCGAGGACGAACCGGTGCCGTTGGCAGGAGTGCCACTGCACGCACTGGAAAATTATGTAGGAAAACTGATACAGCGGGGGTACAAAGTTGCTGTCTGCGATCAGGTTGGCGAGGTAGGCAAGGGCGTGGTTGATCGGGCGGTGACGCGTGTTCTGACGGCTGGCACACTTTCGGAGCCGAGCCTGTTACCTACGCGACAAAATAATTATTTGACCGCGATTGCGCCTGGGCGTTCGCAGACGGGACTCGCGGCGGTAGATGTCAGTACAGGCGAGTTTATTGTGACATGGTTTACGCCCGATGAGCTACCGGCGGCTCTAGAGGCAGAATTACAGCGATTAGCGCCGGTCGAATGTTTGCTGGTTGAGGGTGGGCGCGACGATGCCTATCAGTTTCCTTCCAAGACCATAACGGTTACGCATTGTCCGCCCTACTTTTTTGAAGCCGAGGCGGCGCGAACACGTTTATGCCGCCAGTTCGGTGTGCAATCGTTGAATGCGTATGGCTGCGAGCAAGCACCACAGGCCATCGCGGCGGCGGGAGCAATTATTGCCTACCTGGAAAAGATGAATGAGAAGCTGCTCTCGTTGCTAACGGGTCTGCGTTCGTATCGCACGACACAATACATGGTGTTGGATGCTCATACGCAGCGCAATCTCGACCTGTTGCAGGGTTCGCGCAGTGGTTCCGTGCATGGCAGCTTGCTCAGTGTGCTGGACAGGACGATTACGGCAATGGGGGCGCGACAGTTGCGACGCACGCTTACGCAACCACTATTGGATTTGAATGCTCTGGATGCGCGGTTGGAGAGCGTGGAAGAATTATATGAAAGTCCAGCGTTGCGCAGCCGCTTTGCCATGAGTTTGCAGGGATTGGGCGATATGGAGCGTATCGCCGGGCGTGTGCGACAGGGGAGTGCGGTTCCCAACGAAGTATTGGGACTGCGTAATGATTTGCGCACAATACCGCGCTTGCGCGAGCTATTACAGGGCTGCAATAGCTCTCTGCTTATGTCGCTTGCCAGTGAACTCGAACATTGCCCCGAAGTGATTGACCTGATTAACCGCTCTCTTGCGCGAGCCAGCGAGAAGGAAGAGCAGGATGACGATGAGCGCCTGATTCGCGCCGGTTTCCATGCTGAGCTTGATGAACTTGTCGCCTCGATTCGCGATTCCCGGCTCTGGATGGTCTCTTTAGAGGCACGAGAGCGCGAACGTACAGGCATCAAGTCGCTGCGGGTGGGCTTCAACAAGGTTTTTGGCTATTATATCGAGGTGCGCAATCCGCAATTGAAGCTGGTGCCGTCCGATTATATGCGCAAACAGACGCTGGTCAACTGCGAACGCTTCATCACGCCCGAACTAAAAGAGCATGAAGCGCGTATCTTGAGCGCGACGGAACGTATCGAGGCGTTGGAGCAGAGTATCTATGCCGATGTGTTGCGTCAATTGAGTACCTATTATGCACAGCTTATAACAACGGCAACGGCTATCGCGAAACTGGATGTGTTGCTCAGCTTCGCGGAAGTCGCGGCACACCAGGGCTATGTACGTCCGCGATTGGAGCATGGCGCTGGCCTTGAAATTGTCGGTGGGAGGCATCCCGTCGTCGAGTATGCGCTGGATGGGGATGTGTTCATTCCCAACGATACCTCGCTGGAAGCGGACGAGGCGGCGCGTATCGTTCTATTGACGGGGCCAAATATGGCGGGTAAATCTACTTACCTGCGGCAAGTCGCTTTGATTAGTTTGCTTGCCCAGATTGGTAGTTTTGTGCCTGCACGCAGCGCCCATATCGGACTGGTTGACCGCATCTTTACCCGTGTTGGTGCGGAAGATGATATCGCGTCAGGCAAAAGCACCTTCATGGTGGAGATGGAAGAGACGGCAACCATTCTGCACCACGCAACGAAACATAGCCTGATCATTCTTGATGAAATCGGCAGAGGTACCAGCACCTATGATGGTCTTGCCATCGCACGTGCCGTTGTGGAACACCTGCATAACGTGACAGGGGCGCGAACTCTCTTTGCCACCCATTATCATGAACTGGCCCAGATGGCCGATGAATTGCCGCACCTGCACATTTATACAATGGCAATCAGCGACGAGCAGGGTGAAATTGTCTTCTTACATCGCATTACGCCCGGCTGCATTGGGCGTAGCTATGGCGTTCACGTAGCGAAACTGGCAGGTATGCCTACCAGCATTGTGCGACGTGCGGAAGAGGTTTTACAACACCTCGAATCAGACAAAACACCAGCCGCGCTCTATCTCATGAATGGCAATGCGCGTAAAGTCGCCGAATCCAATGGTACCTATGATGTAGGGGCCCGATTTATCGCGCCCGCGAACCCACACGACAATATGGTAGAAGCCCAATTTATCGCGCCCACGAACCCACACAGCAACGATGCAACCAATACCCAATTTATCGCGCCCACCACGAATTACGAATGGCAAAGCGCGGAGGCTCGTGCTATTGCTGAAGCATTACAACACGCCGACAACACTGAAACCGACCTGGATAACATAGATGTATGCGCGATAACGCCGCTTGATGCATTGAACCTGTTATTCTTACTACAGAGGAAAAGAAGCAAAGTCAGAAGATGAGCCAGACTTACAATCATTACGAACCTGTTCAATTCTCTCTTGTCCCACGTATACCCATTCAAACATTGCCGCAAGATGTGGCAGAGCGTATCGCGGCGGGAGAAGTTATCGAGCGACCCGTCTCAGTGGTGAAAGAGTTGGTGGAGAATGCTCTGGACGCGGGGGCGCACGATGTACGAGTCGAGATTCGCGGCGGCGGTTTGCGCCTGCTACGTGTCACCGACGATGGCAACGGTATTCCCGAAGACGAACTGGAGCGTGCCTGTGAGCGGCACACCACCAGTAAAATTCGCGGCGTGGAAGACCTGGGGAGATTGCATACACTGGGTTTTCGCGGCGAGGCATTGGCAAGTATCGCTGCTGTAGCAGAATTACTGTTGTTGAGTCGCCCGATTGAGACGGAGGAGATGGGTGAGGAAGCTGTGGGCGCGGGCGCGTTTGTCACTATTCGCGGAGGTGAGGTGGTGCAACGTGGTAAGCGGGCGCGACCGCACGGTACGACGGTGACGGTACGTGACCTGTTCTATAATGTTCCGGCGCGTCTCAAATTTATGCGTGGGGCGCGTACTGAGGCCGGGCATATCCTACAACTAGTGCAACGCTATGCTGTGGGATATCCAGAGGTGCGCTTCCACTTGACCATCGAGGATACGGTTGTG
>DATGJV010000336.1:0-4126 GCA_035295005.1 Ktedonobacteraceae bacterium
AATCATGTCGGCGCACTGCGTCCAGCGTATCTATCAATTCACGCCCCGCGACGCTGTAGCGTGTACGTTTCCGCGCCTCTGGCCCAATCGCTAATGTCTCCTCTCGCCGCTCCAATAACGCTGGCCCACCTTTGCGACCCAATGCTAACGATACCTTAAAGAAAGTGGCTCGCTGTTCAAGGAAAGGCAAATCGAAGCCAAACAGGTTGTGGTTCTCTATCACATCGGGGTCACGTTCGCGAATCAGCGTGCAAAGATTGGCGATCAATTGGGCTTCATCCTCTTGTGTGGAAGCTTCAAGCGTAGTGGCAAAGCCGCGATTATCACGCACTGCAACAAGAAAAATGCGTCCCCGGTGCGGGTCAAGTGCGGTGGTTTCAAGGTCAAATTGCAAGCGGTGCAAATCGTCATAGACCATGCCGCGAAAGTAGACGCGCCCGGTAAACATAAGATATTGTTCGACCGGACCAACACGGTAATAATCATCCTGCAACTCCTGCAAATTCGTTATGGAACGATTCAGACGGCGTGATGCACCCGTCAATAACGTGCGCTCAAGCATACGTCCGTCGCGAGCCGATAGAAAATAGCGATAGGAGTCTTCCGGGCCGTCCAACTCTCGATAACTGATAGACGAGGTATCTTCCCCGTCTGCCGGAGCGGTTTGCAAGGATGTTCCCAGATGCCTGAGATCATCTAACGAGCGAGCAAAGAGCCAGGGACGAAACTGTTCTACTGTGTATGTTACTTGCTCGTCCGCACGCCTCCATACCACAGCTCGCCCGTCGCGATTGGCCCAGACGGAGACAATACCCTGCGTCGGGTCCCAACCGAATAAGCGAGTGTCTTCACGTTGCGTTTCTTGCATTTGGGAAAAATCTAGAGACATATTTGAGAACTCAATTCCATCCGGTGGTACCGTAGATGATACAGTAATACGTATTTCTCAATCTTTTCAAGATTCCTTGCTCAACGGAGCGCGTTCTGAGAGGTGACCACCCTCATCGCCCAACTCTGGAAGGGAGAGACCTTGCATACCGAGCAAAATAGAGAGTTCACCGCCATGATGAAAGTCGTGAGCAAGGACGTGTAAAATAATCCACTGGCGTGTGAGATCGTAATTTTTCCCCTTGTAGGGCAACCTGTACGTTTGCGCAAGGTCGGCGATTGTCCAGCGGTTAAGGGCATCTGCAACTAACTGCCAACTTGCCTCCAGCCATTTAACCAGTTCATCAGATTTCTCTTCGACAGTATCATTCGACATCCAGGTAGCAACCTGGTTAGTAAGTTCTTCACTACCCTCACCGAGGATATAGTGAAACCACTGAATACGCCCACCAATGATATGGTTCGCAATTCCGCCCACTGAGCGAAGATGAGGTGCTGGTTTCCATAACAGTTGCTCTCGTGAAAGCGGTGCAATAGCGTGTACCAGACTAACCTGATAATCATCCCAACCTTTGTAGACGTTCATCAGCGTGTAAGAATCTGTAGCCACAGCTAGCTCCTTTCACTCATTGTCAGTAAGATAGCGAAATTGGATAGAACTTCTGTTTCTTTCAGTGTAGCACAAAATGAGGTCAGATTCGAGCCGCTTAAAGGTTTTTTGCGTGCCTGTCCATCCTTACAGGTAGCCCCTGTTGATACTACTATTGTCGTTACCCCAACCATCGTGTACACTGAGAGCCATGAACAAATACACATGGAGAACAAACGTATGGAAGAAAAGGAAACTGGCCGCCTGGAGGCTTTCAGCGATGGTGTATTCGCCGTCGCGATTACTTTGCTTGTCCTAAATATCAAAATACCTGGGCTAGAATTGGACGACAAACGCTTATGGCAGGATTTTGTGGGTAATTGGCCTATGCTAGTTGCTTATGTCACAAGCTTCGCAACAATCGGCGTCATGTGGCTTAACCATCACCGCCTGTTCACTCACATCAAGCACACCAATACACCCCTCATGCTGCTCAATCTCTTACTTTTACTGCTCATTGTCTTTGTTCCTGTTCCAACGGCAATACTGGCCGAGTATCTGGTTCGCCTCGACCTGCATACTGCTGCTGTATTATACGGCGGCACATTTTTCTTGACGGCTTGCGTCTTCAACGTTCTCTGGCGCTACGCCTCGTATCACAACCGCCTCCTGGGTAAAAACGTAGATTCCCGTTCTGTAGAAGCTATCAGCCGCCAGTATATGTTTGGCCCCTTGCTCTACCTGATTATTTTCGCCATTGCCTGGGTCAATACGCTGGCCTGTATTGTCCTCAGTTTCATTCTTGCCCTCTTCTTTGCCCTTCCCGGTCCGGCATTGCTTTCAGTGTCCGAAAAAGTTGAGATACGAGATAAAAAAGAAGCATAGCACAGGTTCAGTTTCGTGCCTTGCCTGATGAACTTTGACAACCTCATACGTAATAGCTACCACTACTTGTAGGGGTCCGCTTCAGCGCACCCAGCCACCAGCGACAGCGCGGTGGCAGTCCTGACCCTGGGCATTCCCCATTTGGTTGTCAAAGTCCATCAGTTATACATCATAAGACGACATCATAGAAAAAAGAAAGGAAGTTCAACCATGCTACGTAAGATTGACTGTATTATGATCCGCGTGGATGATATTCAAGCGGCTGCTGCATACTACGCAAAGGTCTTTGGCTTGCGCCCCCGGTGGAGTGGCGATGACTCTATCGGGCTTATCTTTTCAGAAAGCGACGCGGAAATTGTCCTCCACAGCGATCCAGATATTCCCTCATCAGTGGAAGTCCATTATCTGGTTGATGATGTTGTTGTCGCCGTTGCTCATTATGAGGCAGAAGGGTGCAGTGTCCTCGTCGCCCCTTTCGACATTACCATTGGAAAATGCGCGGTCATTCGAGACCCCTTCGGCATACGACTTTGTATTCTCGATTTGACGAAGGGACTACGCCCTCTCAACCTTGCGGACTCAACGGGTTAAAAGTAACTGGTGATGAGGCGACTTATTGATCGCCTCATCACCGGAAATGTGTAGGCCCATCATGCACGTGCGTAGCGCATGAGTACAACGCCTGATGGGAATGGCCTGGATTCGATCAGGCGCAGATTCACGTGCAGCCCCTCAGGAAAAAGCTTCTTGCCACTGCCAAGTACAATCGGGTAAACAAGCAGGCTATATTCGTCAATCAGATCGTGTTCGGCCAGGGTATGAACCAGCACGCTGCTGCCATCTATGGCTATGTTCTTGCCGGGCTGGGCTTTCAAGGCGCGGACTTCCTCGACCACATTGCTGCTAATCAATGTTGAGTTGCGCCAGGCCGAGGCCGTTGTCAGTGTTGTGGAAACAACGTACTTCGGCATGTTGTTCATGACATCGCCAAAGATGTCACCGGCTGCCATTGGTTCAAATGCTCCGCCGTGGATCTGCCATGTTTTGCGCCCCAGAAGTAGCGCATCACTTTGGCCCATGGCCTCAAAGAAGTGCATGCCAATATCATCGTGCCAGAACGGCCCTGTCCACCCGCCATGGGTGAAACCGCCCTCGGTATCTTCTTCTGCGCCACCTGGTGCCTGTATGACATTATCCAACGACACAAACTCTGAGACAACGATGTTTCGCATGATTACCTCCTATCGAACAACAACGCTCGTCTTTCAACAGTATCCTATACCTTACATAACCAGTTGGGAAGGTCTGGAGGTTTCGTCTCCCCCAACTCCTCTCTGTGTAAAGCGAGGTATGATTTTGTAGATGAGATGCCTCCGGGTTCAATCTTCAAGCCACTCGGTAATGAAACGCTTGCTCAGATGGATATCAACCTGCTTTAGCTGCCCACCACCGCTATTGACGAATTTGTGGGGCGTATCTGCCGGAGCAATGATGATCTGCCCTGCCCGCGCTTCGAGTTGAGTTGTGCCAACCGTATACGTTGCTACACCCTCCTGTATAATAAAGATCTCCTGATACGGATGTTTATGCAACTGTACACCCTCTCCTGGCTGCATGTCAACCAGAATAAAGGAAACGTCGGTATCTCCATGCAGGTATCCCTCAAACTCTGACGTGTTCCCAGAGTTCTCAAGTTCGTCCTTGTTGACAACGATATAGTTCACATATGTCTCCTGTGCTGATTCAATGAATGGAAATCCTTAG
>DATGJV010000337.1:0-6225 GCA_035295005.1 Ktedonobacteraceae bacterium
CAACACCTCGTTTTACCAGCTCGTCGCGTACTTCTTTCACATCCGCTACCACCATTTGCAGACCTTTTTGCGACCCCGGCGGCATTTCTGTAATCCCAACACCTATAACGATGGAGCAGGCAGAACCAGGAGGTGTCAACTGCACGAAACGAATAGCGTCACTGACCCTGTGATCGTGATCAGCATGAAAGCCGATCTTCTCAGTATAAAAAGCTTTTGCGCGGTCAACATCCGTAACGGGAACCGCTACTAATTCAAGTTTCATTTCCATGCAGTAATTATATTGAACATTACCAGAGAATGTCAATGTGTCAAATAGTGGAAAACGATAACACTTGACACCTGCCACAACCCCTCCCTACAATAACAATATTCACTGTATCGTATCCTGTTACCAGAGAACTACCATAGAGGACAAACATTCATTGTGCTACCGGAAGAACTGCGTACCCAACTTGCCCAACACGGCATCAGCGATACCGGAGAAGTGGCCTTACGTGAAGCTCTGGGGCAACATGTAGAAACCTACACTCTCATCAAGCTCGCCCCGTGGCCCGCCCGTCGCTGGCAATGTCACTATCGCCTCATGATGGGCGATACTTTTTATGATGCTCAAAGCGCGGCAGAAGCTTACGCGCTCGGTCTGGTGAACGTGTTGGATAATATCTTGAGAAAGGCAAAAGCAGATGCAGACACTTGAGCCTGTACTGGTAGTTGATCTCTTTCCATTGGAGCGCCAGGCATTGTTACAATTGCTTGCGCAACTCGACGAGGAAGAATGGCAAAAGCCTACCGTCTGTGCCGGTTGGACGGTCAAGGACGTTGTTCTGCACATTTTAGGAGACGACATAGGCTTCCTCTCCGGCAAACGCGATGCATTTGACTCCCTATCAATCGCCGGAAACCCTCCCGACTTATCCGTATGGGACAATCTGGTTGCTTTCCTGAACGAGCGCAACGCCCTCTGGGTAGAGGCCACACGCCGTATGAGCCATCAACTCGCCTGTCCCTTCCTCGCCTTAACCGGAGCAGAACTCTACCAGTACCTGCAAAAGCTTGACCTCTTCGCGCCCGGCGATACCGTCAGTTGGGCTGGCCCCGATGCCGCACCCGTCTGGCTTGATATCGCACGCGAATACACCGAACGCTGGCTGCACCAGCAGCACATCCGCGACGCCGTGAACCGTCCCGGCCTCAAAGACCCCCAGTTCCTCGCCCCCATTCTGAATACCTTTATATACGCCCTGCCTCGAACCTTCAGCACCGTTCGCGCCCCCAACGGCACAACCATTCTCCTGCACATTTCCGGCGCATCCGGCGGCGACTGGCTCCTCCAACGCCAACAATCCGCCTGGCAACTCGGCAAACCCGATACTCCAGACATTGCGCACGTTGCTGCAAGCGTCATCCTCGATCAAGAAACCGCGTGGCGACTCTTCACCAGAGGCATCAGCAAAGAGGAAGCCATGCAGCACGCAACCTTAACAGGAAATGCGGACCTTGCCCGAAAATTATTCGATACCGTCTCAATTATCGCCTGACCAAACCACCCACACATAGCGTAACAAGAACAAATTGAAATACCACTGTAGGGGTCCGCTTCAGCGCACCCGACGCGACGAGCGCAGCAATGTCGCGTCCCCCTTAACGGGTATTTGGCACATTCTGGCCAAAGATTCACCCTGTAAGAAGATGTCGCTTTGCCCACTTTCGATGAGCGCCTGTTTGTATTCTTGAACAAAGGGTATTCCTGACTGTCTTACCTTGATAAGAAAGTTTCGTGTATGCGTGATCGTCGGTATTTCTGTGAATCCACGTTTTAATATCCGTATACCATCGGGCGTATCACTTCTAGCTGCTAGAGTATCTATGATTACTCCTCTTTTACCAGGCTCGACAATGGCCCCCATAAATCCACTAACAAGCCGCGCCCCATATGTCCGTTTCTCAAAATGACTCACTCCTGGCGTCACGCCTATTCCCATCAGATAAATACTTACGGTCTTGCCCGGTTGGAATTCCTCAATTTCATCCGCGTTAGCCTCCTGCGCGAACTCCACACCTCTGAGAATCTTCTCTATCTTCTCCAGTTTCAAGGGAAGCATAACTGCGTAGCCAATCACCTGCTCTTCGGCTTTCAGCACATAAAAGATATCTGGATTCTTCTTGATCCATGTCAAACGTCTGGCAAATGTCGCCTCGTCGCTTTCTCTCAGCTCGAAAAGGACTCGTGTGATTGTCACCGTTGCTCGTAAATCTTTTTCGGTTGCCTTGCAAAACGTGCTGGATGTCTTGCTTTGCATACTGATAAAAGCTTGCATTTCTCTGGCTAACTGGTCTACATCTTTTCTCATGTAGACAGTGATTTCAACAGACTCATTGGTCCCGTAGACCCCAATGAGCTTTGCATTTGGGAGAGACTTTCTCTCGCTCCCAGCAAGCCGCTCAAATCTCTGCGGAGGTGTGTCCGACGTGTTAGCCATAGTTAAGCTCCTTTTATTTTCCATCGTCTCGTGGAGGAAGCGACGCGGTCGCTATCTGAACCATGCGCTCTCCCAGACGAAGCAGGGCTTCACGTAATTCCGGCGGATTATGGATGACGAATGGCAGGTTGAGCGCCATCAGGTAGCGGGCCATACTCTCTACATCATCATACTGCTCCTGCATGAGTACTCCTGTCGGAGTGGGTGTTAGCGTGCCATAGGCAGCGGGAATTTTTTGTTGCACGGTAGCCAGGTCCGCTTGAAACTCGACTTCTACGTGTACGCCACTTTTCCTGTAATTCTCCTTCACAAACGCCTCGAAATCGAAATCTCCCGCTTTCTCAAAGGTCTCCGCAAGCACCTGTAAGTGTTGAATGCGGTCCAGCCGAAATGAACGGAAACCCCGCCGCAAACAGCAGTACCCGCCCAGGTACCAGCGTCCCCTCCAGCCGGTAATACCATATGGCTCGACCTTGCGGTGGGTGTACTCATTGGAATGTGAACGATAGTCAATGGCAATGCGTTGTGAAGCGTGAATGGCTCCGCTCAAATCGAGCAGCAGAGAAACATCGGGCCGCGCTTGCTGGTTGTGCGAAAAGAAAACCAGATGTGAAGAAACCGCTTGCAGACGTTCTCGCGCTCGCACAGGCAGCACCCGCGAGACTTTCGCCAGCGCCCCTTCAATAGCCGCCGAAGATTGTCCGATCTCCAGCCACGGGTTCGCCAGCAAACCCAGCATGATCGCCGTGGCTTCCTCTTCCGTAAACAGCAGTGGAGGCAGTTTAAAGCCGGGACGAAGCCGGTACCCACCATAGCGGCCAATGTTTCCCTCGACCGGAATGCCAACATCCTGGAGATGCATGATGTAGCGGCGAACCGTGCGCACATCCATCTCCAGCCGTTCAGCTAACTCTGGCCCTGTGATGGACGGTTTGGACTGGAGCAATTCAAGTACAGTCAGGACGCGACTGGTTGGATGGTACATGACAATTTTCTACTTTCTGCAATTTTCAACGATGGTTATCGAAATCACCCACCATGTAGGGGCCGATTGATCGCGCCCATCGCCGATTTATCGGCCTGGTCCCACTTGCCGATAAATCGGCAATGTGCGCGATCAATCGGCACCTACGGTAAAATTTCCCCTCAAACAAGGGCGGATTGTGTCCTTCTTTCAGGATATACTTTAAGTATGAAAGATGTCAAGCGAAATGAAAGAGGAGAATTACAAATGACCACTGCATCCATATCCATCCCCACTGGAACAAACACGCGGCCCAATTTGCGCGGCTTCGCACTCGTTTCGGTGATGTTTGCTCTGATGCTAACCCTCTTATTAGAAGCACTCGACCAGGCAATTGTTGGCACTGCCATGCCGCGCATCATCGAAGAGTTGCACGGATTGGATCGCTATAGCTGGGTTGTAACGGCCTATATTCTGGCCTCTATGACTATGATCCCTATTGTGGGCAAACTTTCCGATCAGTTTGGCCGGAAATGGTTTTTGCTCTCCGGCACTGTATTGTTCCTGCTGGGTTCCATTCTGGCGGGTGCCTCCCAGAGCATGGACCAATTGATTCTCTTCCGTGCCGTGCAAGGACTGGGATCAGGCATCGGCATTGCGTTGATTTCCACCATTATGGCCGATCTTTTCCCTCCTGATCAGCGAGCGAAATGGAGTGGTCTCTTTGGCCTTGTCTATGGCGTCTCTACGCTGTTCGGCCCAACTATCGGTGGTTGGCTTGCGGAACATGGTCCGCTGATGGGGAATCTCGTCACCGATGCGACGCGCTGGCGCTGGATCTTTTATATCAACGTGCCTGTCGGTTTAATCGCTGTTGTGGCACTCATGATCTTCCTACCTGCCAATCTCTCGGTACGCACCAGCGCCTGGAATGGTTGGGCATCTCTGCGACAGATTGATATCCTGGGAGCTATCCTCTGTGCCGCAGCGACCATCTGTCTGATGCTGGGGCTAACCCTGGGTGGTGCGCAGACCTCGGCCTGGACTTCCCCGCAGGTAATCGCTATGCTTGCGGCGGCTATGCTGCTACTCACCCTGTTTTTCTTTGTAGAACGCAAAGCCAGCGAGCCAATTCTGCCGCTCGATCTCTTCCGCAATCCTGTTTTCAGCGTCAGCGCATCGCTTTCCCTACTTCAACTTATGGTGATTATGAGCCTGTCGCTTTACTTGCCGCTTTTCTTTCAAGGTGTACTGGCTGTTTCGCCGACCAATGCTGGTCTGGTAATGACTCCGTTTTCCGTGAGCATGGTGGTAGGCGCTATGCTGAGTTCTCAGATAATTGGGCGGTTCAGGCACTACCGGCTCGTTGCTATTGCATCTGCGTTCGTCATGAGTGCCGGTGCGTTCTGCATCGCGCTCATGACACCGACAATAGGTATCGCGCAAGCAATCGCAATTCTGGTATTGACAGGTATCGGCATTGGCCCCTTTTTCTCTCTGCCGATGGTGGCAGTCCAGAATGCTCTGCCCGCCGAACGTCTGGGTACCAGCACAGCCGGATTGCGCTACCTGGGACAACTGGGAGCGTCTCTCGGTATCGCGATTATGGGAACAGTTGTCGCCAGCTCAGCTTCCGGCAATTTGATGAATCATTTCCCAACGACAACGACCGCCAAATTGGCGCTCTCTGTTGCCCTCCAGCACGGCTTTATCGCCGTTCTAGCCTTTGCCCTGATCGCTCTGATAGCCACTTTCTTCCTGAAAGATAGGCTCATCATAGCAAAACAGGAAAAACCTGATCCAGAAGCAGAGAGCGTGGTTGCAGAGCAGGCAGATGAGGAGTCCGATAAAGTACTGGTTCATGCCTGATTGGAACTGGTAATAAAAAGGAGGTGCCAGCCCAGCTAAAGCCGGACTGGCACCTCCTTTTCTGTCTTTCAGAGGCTTTAAGTGTGGATACCGGTATATTCGGCATTCCATCGTGTGCCAATTAACTTGCAAATGATAGCCTGAAAGGCATGTTGTATAGTATTCTTTAGAAGCTAACTGAAAAGAGCGCACACCACAGTTCGGTCTCAGGCAATGAAAGGAGCATTTATGCTTGAAACTGACCCGATAGAAGCATTTTTCGCGGGCTATTCGCCTGAGGTGCAAGCGATATGCAGGACGTTGCGGACGATGGTGAGAAGCGGTATGCCGGAGGCAAAAGAGGTTTTGTTCGCCAAACACAACCATACTGGCTATTTGTTCACTGAGTCTATGCGCGACCGTGTCTGCTACATTTGCCCGTTGAAGGATTATGTGCGTCTCGGCCTTGATTATGGTGGATATCTGGCTGATCCTGAGCAGATGTTGGAAGGAACAGGGAAACGCATGCGCCATGTGAAGGTGAGAACGGTGAAAGAAGCAGAGAACCCGGCGCTGAAACGTCTGGTTGAAGCCGCGTGGGCCGATGCAATAACACATATGAAGAAGAAATCATGACAGATAGAACAGAAACAGCTTTACGTACAGCCCTGGCGGCAAGGCCGTTGGGACTGGTGTTTGATATTGATGGAACGTTGAGCCAGCTGGTACCCATTCCTGATGAAGCGCGGCTTTATCCGGGGGTGGTAGCGTTGTTGGAGGAGTTGCGCGAGCGGGAAGGCGTGCATGTCGGAATTATGACGGGGCGCGGTATTGATGATGGCGCGAGGATGGTAGGTGTAGACGGCCTGACTTATATTGGCACACACGGGTTGGAGTGGTCGGATGGGTTGCCATCGTTGCATCCAGTAC
>DATGJV010000338.1:0-5122 GCA_035295005.1 Ktedonobacteraceae bacterium
ATTTTTCAAATTTTCTACAGCTTCCTGGGCAAAGGACGCATCCCTGGTAGCTCTAGACATCGCTGCTGCTACTTCCAATAATAAGAGTGCCGGGGCTACCAACTTTCCCCCGGCTGCAAAAAAACCTCTTGTCCAATAGTCGCTTGCTTCATGATGATCTTCCTGAAGTATTAGGCGGCTTACCCATACACTGGCATCTATAACAACTTTTGCATCCATTACAAATCTCGTCTTACATCACGCATTATTTCGACAGCATCAACCTTTTCTGGGAGAGAAGCACTAATTTTGGCGGCAAGCCGATCTGTCTTTTCCCAAAAAGCTTCCATATCTTGTTTGGTTTGTGCTTGTTGTATGGGTATTGATGTTGGTACAACATGGGCAATAACCTCACCATGGTCAATTACTTCTATTGTCTCGCCCTCTTCCTTGACCAGACGGAGTATCTCGTTAATACGCTCTGTTAGCTCGCGGACCCCGATTGTTTTCATCACAGCCTCCTTTTAATGATTACTCATCAGCTCAAGTATAACATGCTTAATAGCTGATTACAACAATTTTTCGTACATTATTTCGACTTTGGTGAATGACAAATTGTGAGGCCAGAACACCACAAAATATTCTGACCTCACCAATCCTTACCGCAATCGGTCCACCAACTGCCTTGCCATGTGCAGCCATTCTTCCGGGTTGTCATCTGGTACGGAACAGCCATTGGCGAGTATAAGGCGACGACCTTTTGTCTGGGTAACTGCCCCCATGATTTCGTTGTCCAGTTCGATTTCGCCGCCGTGGACGAGGGGGCCGCGTTCGTAGAGGCCGCCCATGAGGCATTTATCGGTCATGGTTAGAGCCTCGCTCAGGCTGGGGCCGGTGAGGCGGTCGCTCCAGCTGATGGCGGCAATGGGATAGTCCGTGAAATCGTTGAAGTAGATTTCATCATTTTCCTGGCTGGGGTCGGCATGCACGTGAACGATGTTGAGCCAACCATTCTGCGCACCCTCCAGTGCCATCAGGTCAAAGGGACGCCCAAAGCGTGCATATTCCTCGTGCGTGAAATCGGCATTGGTTGCTCCCATACACGAGAAAAAGATACCACTGGCCCCCGCGTCAATCTCGGCCCGCATCAGTTCCCGTAGATTACCGGCAACCGTCGCTAATCCTTCCGCGAAATGAGTAAAATCCTGTCGCGCCTGCTCCATCATGGCATCCTTGCCCATAAAGCGCCGGGCGAGCGTTAATGGGCTGAACTGTGTCACAATCAATGGGTAATCTGGCCCCAACTGGTTGCGCAGTTCGCGAATGCAAATCAGCTGCTGCTGAAAATTGGGCGTATCGAGTCCCAGCGTTGGTACCATACTCCACTGGTACGCATGTGGGTCGGGATAAGGCAGGTCCGGCATGATTTTTACGATGTCCAGATCAAACTTCGTGCGGAAAAATTCCAGCGTCATCTGTGCCAGGCGCGTCCCTGAACCTTCCGGCTTGAAGTGATGCCAGAAGCAGAGCGGCACACGGTCTACCGGCTCCCCTTTCAGCGCAGCATGCACTCGTTCACTCGCGGTCATCGCGTTCGGTTGTGTCGTCATCGTTGGTTCTACCTCTTATTCCTCATATTTCGCCAAATTGTTATGCCCTGGGTTCATCTTGCACTGGTGCAAGGCCCTGCGCATAGCGTGTTTTGTCGCGCATTGACCGTTCTTCGGCCCGCTTCGTCAGCGCCTCGTCATACATTCTTGATAAGATGGCACCAATAACCGCGCCGCCAGCCAGAGCCGTCAATCTCACCAATATTGTACCAAAATTGCTCATTATCTGTCCCTTCCTTTGCTATCGAAGTAAAGATACTCTTTTTAGTACACTCGACTACGATGGATAAAGTATACGGCATTGTGGCATGAATAGGGAAGGTACTCTTTTGTTCCACTAGATGGAAAAGCGTTCCAAAATCTACTCCAAAAGAGTATACTGGATAGCAATAGCAGAACTGCACCATCTGTAGATACCAGAAATGCCCTGTACACTCGACTCTTCAGCACGTTTCTGATACCATGTTCTAATACTAACCCGAAACGTACAGTAGTTATTTACGGATTCAATGGAAGGGATTTTCTATGGACGGACTTGAGCGCCGCATCCAGATTGCGCGTGGCAATATCCCAGCCGATCTTGTGCTGCGCAACGCACAATTAGTGAACGTGTGTAGCGGCGAATGTTACCTTGCAGATGTTGCTATTGCCGATGGTCTAATTGTTGGTATCAGCACCGATAAGCGCGAATATCAGGGACGTGAGGAGCGCGACTTGCAAGGTCGCTGGCTGGCTCCTGGCCTGATAGACGGCCATATGCATATCGAGAGTACAATGATGGTACTCGCGGAATTTACGCGCCTCGTGGTGCCGCGAGGCGTGACGGCAGTGATGCTCGACCCGCATGAGTTCGCCAATGTACTGGGTGTAGAAGGCATCCGCTACATTCTCGAATCTGGGCGCGGTCTGCCGCTTTCCGCGTATGTCATGCTTTCATCGTGTGTTCCCGCTTCATCATACGAAAGCCCGTATCGTGTACTGACGGCGGACGACCTGTTGCCATTGCTGGAAGATGAGCGCGTGCTGGGCCTCGCCGAGATGATGAATATGCCAGGAGTGTTGCACGGCGATGAACAGGTACTTGCCAAAATTGTCGCCACGCATCGTCATGGTCTCGTTGTGGATGGTCACGCACCTGGTCTGCATAGCCGCGACCTGTGCGCCTACGCCACAGCCGGAGTTATGTCTGACCACGAATGTACAACATTGGAAGAGGCCCGCCAGCGCATTCGTCTGGGAATGTGGCTGATGATTCGCGAGGGTTCAGCCGCTCGCAATCTTGATACGTTGTTGCCTCTCGTGCAAGAATTGCATCCGCCCCGCGTCTTTTTCGTCACCGACGACCGCGACCCGCAAGATTTGACCACTCGCGGGCATATGGACTCGATGGTGCGCCGCGCTATCGAACTGGGGCTTGACCCGATTGAAGCTATTCGGCTTGCCTCCTATAATACCGCTCAGTATTTCCGTCTCTATAACCGTGGCGCGATTGCCCCCAATTTCGTCGCCGATCTTGTAGTTCTCGATGACCTGAACACCTTCAACGTCGAGTCGGTTTACAAAGATGGCGCGTTGGTGGCGCAGAACGGCTCTTTGCTTGTTGACGTTTCTTCCCCCACGTTCACTGGTGTTACCGGCACAGTCCACATGGGCGATATTCGTGAAGCTGATTTGCGCATCCCAGGCAAACCCGGCATGGTTGAAGTGGTAGGCATCGAGCCAGGGCAAATTACCACGATGCACCTGCGTGTAGAGGCACCCATTCGCGATGGTGAGATTGTCGCCGACCCGGAACGCGACCTGCTCAAACTGGTGGTCATCGAGCGCCATCATGCCAGTGGAAAAGTGGGTCTGGGACTGGTCAAAGGCTTTGGTCTGCAAAAAGGCGCGATTGCTTCCAGTGTAGCGCATGATGCTCATAACCTTGTCATTGCCGGAGTAAATGACCGTGATATCCTCACGGCAGCCCGTGAGCTTGAAAAGATGGGGGGAGGGTTCGCTTGCGTCGTTGATGGTGAGGTACGCGCCAGTGTACCGTTGCCCTATGGCGGCCTCGTTTCGCCATTGCCAGCCAGCGCATTAGTGCAACAATTACGCACACTTGATGCCGCCGCCGCCGCACTTGGCTGCACGCTTGAGCATCCCTGTATGACACTCAGTTTCCTCTCGCTCTCCGTCATCCCGTCGCTCAAACTGACCGATCAGGGGTTGATTGATGTTGAAACATTTACGCTTGTCCCATTACAGGGATGATTGCTGACAGGTAGATAAGGGGTATGTACCATGTTACTGAACTTATTAGAATACCACTGGGCCGAACAGATAGATGAAGCACTGTTGCTGCTGTCTCGCACCGATATGAAAACTGTGCCACTGGCGGGAGGTACCTATTTACTTGGGCATCGTGACGATAGTATTCAGGCCGTTGTAGACTTGCGCGACCTCGAACTGGCCTATATCACCGAGGATACCCGTGGCATTCATATCGGCGCAATGGCGACTCTGCAAACGATGGCCGAATCTCCCATATTGCAAAACCTCGCGGGAGGCATACTGGCACATGCGGCGCTTGCATCATCCTTTTCGCGGCTTATTCGCAATAGCGCCACGCTTGGTGGAACACTTGGTGCTGGTTCAGCATCTCAGGCTGATATCCTTACTGCGCTCGCTGTGCTGGATGTTGAAGTCGTGGTGCGTTCCGCTTCAAAAACACAGGTCAACCTCAGTGGTGGTACGCTTGAACGGCCTGGATTGGCTCTGTCCGGTGTCACCTTTAAAGGCAAGCAAGAGCGCCGCATACCATATACTTCGCTCGCTATGGATCGCCGCCCCAATGAATTGATGATAGAAGTGGTTGTGCCGCGCCCAGGCAATGGTACCGGTACATCGTTCATGCGTGTCGGACGCACACCTACCGATGTGGCGTTGTTGAATGTTGCCGCGCTGGTGCAAATCACGAACGGCGTGTACCAGCGTGTACACCTTGCCTTCGGCGGTGTGAATATGGATGTTCAGCGTGTGGTTGCTATTGAACGACAACTCGAAGGGCAAATTGTTTCTGCCTCTGATACGAGGAGCAAGCAAATAGGTTCTGTTGTGCAATCAGGCATGGCTGATTTTCATCCACCATCAGATTTTCGTGCCAGCAATGCCTATCGTCAGATAAGCGGCACCAGTATGGCCTATCGTGCGCTTGAGCAAGCTGCCAACAATGCATTACGAGGTGATATGGCTTCGTCGGAAGGGAGCAAGTAAGCTATGGAATTGGAACTACGTATCAATGGAGTCATCAAGAGCCTGGATGCCGCCCCCAATGAATCGCTCATGACGGTACTACGCCGCGAGGGCTATTTCAGCGTCAAGCATGGTTGTGAAACGGGCGAATGTGGTGCCTGTACCGTCCTTGTAGATGGAGTGCCGCGCCCGGCCTGTGTCATGCTCGCTGCTCAGGCCGGTGGTTGTACGCTCACCACTGTCGAGAGCCTCGGTAATGCTCGTAACTTACACCCATTACAGGAGGCATTTATAGACAC
>DATGJV010000339.1:0-5255 GCA_035295005.1 Ktedonobacteraceae bacterium
CAGCACAAGGAGTTCCAAGATGCGAGCGTATCAGCTACATGCAACAACTGCTCTGGCGGATTGTTGTACTCTGATACCCGTTGGCATACCTGCCCGTACCACCTTACAGGTAGACACCGGACAGGCCACGGGTACAGGCGCTGAACGCTACGCGGTGCCGCATTCGCCTGGACGTGCAAGACGCTTTGGTCCTTATCTACGTGGTCGTCGTCGCGGACGGCGGTAGAAGCAGCAGGAGGTAGGGTTCACCCTGTCCCTTACCCACCTTAACGTGCTTCTTCCTCGCTGTCTGCTCTCGTTATCGGCTCTGACAGAGAGGAAAGGGAAGCCATTCATATGCCTGTTCTTGTATTAAATTCCTCATTACAGCCTCTCTCGGTCATTCCTGAGCGTCGTCTCATCGTGCTGTTGTCGAAGCAGAAAGTCACCTTTATTGATGAGGATGTTCGTAATTTGATCGAAGAGAGCATTCAGGCCCGTCGTCTTGAATTAGAGCGCCCCGTCATTGTGCAGCTATTAGCCAATGTGCGTGTGCCGCGAGTTGCGCTCCAGCCGACGCGAGCCAATATCCTGTTGCGTGACGATGAAACGTGCCAGTATTGCGGAAAAAGAGGCCGCGATCTGACGCTCGATCATATTATTCCCCGCTCCCGTGGTGGGCTAAGCACATGGGAAAATCTCGTTGCTTCGTGCAAATATTGCAACGGCAAGAAGGGGAATCGTCTGCTCAAAGATGTCAATATGCATTTGTTGCGCCAGCCCCGACCGCTGTCGCAAGAGTACGCGGGCTTCTTCCTGCTGCGCTACCCTCGCTTGCGCGAGGCTTACGAGGAATTCCTGATGAGCGCCCAGATCGGCAAACCTGCCTATCACGGGCTAAGTGCTTGAGAGAGGGAAAATGTGGCAACTAGCACAAAGAGGCCGTTGCAACGGCCTCTTTGTGCTAGTTGCCACATTTTCCCTCTCTCAAGCGTAAATATATATAGAAGAGGAATCGTACTTCGTTCTGGTAGTAACAGTGCTGATTCTGCCATTGCCAGTGAAGGAGTGACAATGATAAAAGAAACAATTTCTGAAGACTCGTTAATGCGCCCGGAGACAGGTCGTACATACCTCTGTCTCTACGGGCATTTTTATCAGCCCCCGCGTGAAGACCCATTTACCGGCAAACTTCCACATGAACCAGGTGCAACTCCGTTCGACAATTTCAATGAAAAAATTACTGCTGAGTGCTATCGTCCAAATGCTGAGGAGGGCAACTTTGCCTCGCTCAGCTATGATCTGGGGCCAACGCTTGCTTCGTGGTTAGAGCAAACACACCCGGATGTCTATGCACAGATTATTGATGCCGACCATCAACATGTCGCACGCTATGGTGTCGGCAATGCACTGGCGCAGGGGTACAACCATACCATCCTGCCACTGGCAAAGACTCGCGACAAGCTCACGCAAATCCTGTGGGGGTTGAGCGATTTTCGCCATCGCTATGGCCGCGACGCACACGGTATGTGGCTGGCGGAGACGGCGGTTGACCTCGAAACGCTCGATCTGCTGGCACAGTGCGGTGTGACTTACACGGTTCTCGCGCCCTGGCAGGCGGCAACAGCCATTGACCCGACCGAGCCATATATCGTGCGTCTCCCAGGTGGACACAGCATGACAGTGTTCTTCTACAACGCACCGCTCTCCGGCGGCGTGTCGTTTGATTGGGATACGACAAGCAATGCCGACCTGTTCGCCGCCAGCTACCTGTCGCATCACCTTGTGCAGAGCAAGCTTGACGAGAATGAGCCACAACTATTGCTCATCGCGACGGACGGTGAGCTATATGGACACCATAAACCCTGGCGCGATAAGTTCCTGTCGCGCCTCATCGAAAGTGGCGCACCCGACTATGGCTTTGAAATTTGTACATTGGAACGCTATATGCTGATTCATCCGGCCACAAAAGAGGTTGAACTCAAGGTACCGAGCGCCTGGAGTTGCAGCCACGGTGTAGCACGGTGGGATACAGGTTGCGAATGTACCGAAGGCGAGAGTACGTGGAAAGGCACATTACGCCAGGCATTGAACCATCTCGCTGAACAGGGCGACCGCCTGTTTGAACAATACGCGGGTGAGGCATTGAGTGACCCCTGGTCAGCACGTAACGGCTACTTATCCTTACGCAATGGTTGGGAGACGGCGGCCAGTTTCTGGTCGCGTTACGGCAAAGATGGTCTGGAACCACCTGCTACCGACCTATCCCGGCGCACATTGCAATTATTAGAGGCGCAATACTACCAGCAATACAGCTTCACCAGTTGCGGTTTCTTCTTCGAGGACCTCGACCGCCTTGAACCGCGCAACGACATCGCCTTTGCTCGCCGCGCCATCAGCCTCTACTGGCAAGCCACCGGCGTTGACCTGCAACACGATTTCCTGCGCGATTTACAGTCCGCGCAGAGTTGGCGCACCCATTTGACTGGTGCCGACCTCTACCGCCAACTGCCAGTTGAGCCAGAGGGAATGTTACCGCCGTTAGCAGATAAATAAACAAAAAGCAGGAGGCCAGTTCATGACCGCGGTTATGAACTGGCCTCCTGCTTTTTGTTTATTTATCTGCTAACCTCACTCCATTGCTGCTCCAACGCGCCCCATTCGTGGCGTAATCGCGCTACTTCGGTTTCGTCGGGAACGATATCGCCGTAACGAATGGCGGTATAAGCGTCGGTAATGGGGGTAATATGCGGACTGGCAAGGGGCGTGCGTCCATCAAGACGTTGTTGAAACTCATGAGGGGTTTCGATACGCAAACGAGAATAGCCACGCCCGGCGGCGCGTTTCAACATGGCACGGTACATTTCACGAATAGTGCGAACGGTCGGCGCGGATTTACGGTCGTCCAATAGCGTCTGTTCCTCTTCAGCAGCAGCACGCGGCGGGAAAAAGCGGTGCCAGAGGGCTAGCAGCAGACCGCGCAATTGCGCCAGAAAGAGCTGCCATGACCAGACGCTCTCGTGAATTTCCAGCACGCGCTTTCTCGACTTGATACGTGTGCGCCGCCGTCTGCGCAAGGCCCAACGCAACAGAAGAAAGGCAGCGAGCAGTAGGAGAATAGGAATTAACACCCTGACGAACGGCACAATAAATGGCGGCAATGCACTCAAGTGAGCAGGATTGGGTAAACCTGTGCGACCATTATTGGACGAGCTGGAAGGATTCGGCAAATGCGGAGGAAAAAGCGACTCGTACCAGGTAAGCAACCAGAAAAGCGGCGCGGTGACGATGACGGCCAGCACACCAAAGGCAGCAATAAGCCAGTCGTAGACGACACCCACCCAGCGGAAAAGCTGTAAGGTTTGCGCCAATATGGCCGGATTACCGATGGTATCAGCAATCCAGGCGGCAACCAACAGGACAACACCCAGTGCGCTAATGACGAACAGGACGGAGCGTTCCTGAGCATTAATGCTGGTCTCGGTGTCAAGTTGATGCGAGTGACGTACAAAATTGATACGCGCCAGCGCATGCGCGGACAGGCCGAGGAAGAGAAAAATGGGAATAAGCAGCAGCAGCGTGACCTCATCGGGCAGCGCCACGCCGCCACTCGTTGAGGCAGCACGTACCACGATCACAGCCAGTATGACACCAATGCCAAGCCGCAAGGCCGAAAAAATGTGCGATGGCTCATACTCACGCCCCGAAAGACGAATGCCGCGCCAACAAAAATAGACGCAGATGGCAATAATACTGATAACATGGTATGCCTGCACATTGAGGGACAAAATGTCGCTCAGCATTGTCAGCAGCCAGCGTGGATCAAGCACAAAAAATCCCGGCATGTACACACTCAGCCAGATAGCAAAGAGCGCGATGATACTCAGAAGCGGCACAAACCAGCGTGCGATGGAAAAATCCGAAACATCATTGTCATCCCCTTGCACTTGCGTAGCCCGCACTGCCAGCCAGTTATAGAGCCACTGCGATCCGGCAATGACCAGAAAAGGCAGCCAGAGGGGCATAAAGGGACGATGCATCTGAAATAACCCCAGTATGGCAAGGCCGAGGATAATTGCATCTATCCAGCAAGCCTCCATCGCGGCAAAAAGAAATGGTATCAGGAGCATGCCCATGCTCGGCGCTTCTTGCCCATCATCAAAACTGGGAGATATTTGCTGCAATTTTCGTTGCACGTCGGCCCCCGTTGGTTTCGCCTGGGGCCGTATTTCCGTATTCTTTTTCTGTTCACCATGTGGCGGCTGCGGGGATTGGTTCATGCGTATTACCCCTGTCCCTTTCAGTGAATGACAATGCTCACGCTTATTATAGCTCAATGAGCAAGTTTTTTGTACATTGTTCGGCGCTGTGCGCCTCACAAGGTAGTGGAGCAGGTAAGAAATTTTGCGACGCAAAATTTCTTACCTGCTTCACTACCTTGTGAGGCGCACAGCGCCGAACAGTAAATAACATGAGAGAAATATGTATCACACAAAGTTATCACATTTCCTAACATTTACGAAAATTTTACACTGAACATACTGTAACATATGAGATGATATGGTACACTAGTGGAATGAAAAGGGGAAAGTTACTCCTATCGCATCACCTGGAAACAGGGTTATCTTAGCGCAGAATCTTTTGAGAACTTTAAAATCCATCGCTGCAACGATGCAGCGATGTTAGGAGGGATCGGAGGGTATCACATGCCGATTGCATTTGATCGCAGCCTCTGCTGTGACCTGAACGAGACCAGTACACGTGAGTGGCTCATCACGAATGGTGTGGGCGGCTACGCGGCAGGAACCGTCGCGGGCATGCTCACCCGCATGGAACACGGTTTACTCGTATCGTCGCCGGAGATCGGGCGCGATTATTACCTCTCCCCCGGAGAGGGTGCGGGCCCCTACAGTCGCGGTGAGGGGAGCAAGATGGGACGTGCTAAATCGGGTCCCGATATGCCGTGGCTTTTGCTGGCGAAAATGGATGAAGAAGTTGAATTTGACCGGCGTGTCTATTATCTCGGCACGAACGAGTACCGTGATGGGACGCTGAATCCGAGCGGCTTTGTTCACCTTGAAACATTCCGCCTTGAAGAAGGCTTTCCTATATTCACCTATCGCATTGGCGGCATTGACGGCATCATCCTGGAAAAACGCATCTGGATGCCACAGGGACAGAATACCACCTGCATCCAGTATCGCGTTCTGCGCACCGAGACAGCTTACGAAACCGCCTATCATGTCGGTTCTACCCATTCCGGCCCGCGTACCGAC
>DATGJV010000340.1:0-4852 GCA_035295005.1 Ktedonobacteraceae bacterium
GCCCTACTGATGCGGGTCGCTTTGTAGCTGAGCGCGTTGCGGACGGGGCTGATTACATTAAAGTGATCGTTGAGGATCCTCGCATCATGGGTTCCGCTGCACTTGACGTGGCAACCATCAGCGCACTGGTCGAGGCAGCACATCAGGCGGGTTTGAAAGTGATCGCTCATGTCACCACCTTACCCGCGCTCACCAATGCTGCTGAGGCAGGAGTAGACATCCTCACCCATGCTCCCGTGGACGTAGATGTGGATAGCACCCTGGCGTCCTCTCTTGCGATGCGGGGCATCGTGTCGGTGCCGACATTAACTATGATGCGTGCAGTGGCAAGCCTGGCAAAACGTCTACCGACGCATGGAGCGGGCATAGCGTATGCCCATGCTCGATCAACTGTGTCGGCTTTCCACCGGGCAGGCGTCACCATCCTGGCCGGGACTGACGCGAACACAGCACCTGCTTCACCCGCACAGATTCAACACGGAGAAGCATTACATGATGAATTAGGTTTGCTTGTTGAAGCCGGGCTGACGCCCGTTGAAGCTTTGCGTTCCGCCACGGTCATCCCTGCTACGTACTTTGGCTTCACGGACCGAGGTGTCATTGAGGTTGGTCATCGGGCGGACCTGCTACTCATTGATGGAGACCCAACCCAGGATATTGCTGCCACACGTGCCATTCGTGGAGTGTGGGTGGCAGGAGTGCAAGTTCGCTGTTCATAAATTTCCTGAGGGTATTCCTTGAAGCAATACACAAACCCCAGGTTCCAGACTGCCAGCAGCTTTGAATTGACCTCTCGAGAAGTATATATCCAGGTGCATGAACACATAAGCTTTTGATACATATCTGACCCCTGTGGGGATATTACACGCCCGACGAGGAAGGAATCACGATAATCTCCTGACCGGGTTTGAGGGGAGTTTGCAGACCGTTGGGACCAGTGATCATTTCGTTGTTGACGAAGAGTTTGACGTGTTCACGCACATAGCCCTCTTCGGTGCAGAGACGCTCCCAGACGCGGGGATGCAGGAGTTGCAAGGCAGCAAGAAGTTGCTCTACGGTGTTAGCTCGCAGCACAATCTGGCTCTTGCCTCCACTGTAGGCACTTAACGTTGATGGCAAACGTAATGTGACGGCTGCTCTTTCCTCATCAGTCATATCTGGCGGTTCCTCTGCGGGTGTATTTGATGTATTTGGGCTGTTTTTGCGGCGTGTGCAGATACATGTAGGGACCGATTGATCGCGTCCGCGTCCTTATCCCCCTCTTTTTTGCGTATATCGCTGGGTAAGGACGACGGACGCGATCAATTGGTCCCTACCAACAGCCCAGAATAGTATAGACTATAGAAACGATGTTCGCAAGTAGAAATTAGCTCTTTTTCGTGTGATTCGCAGTGGCGATATATTTTTTCGTCAGTTCTACCGCCTCAGCAACCGAATCAACAGTAATCGCTCCCGTGGCTACAAGTTCATTCAATAACTGGAGACCGGCACCGCCTGTGTAATCGCGAGAAGCTAACTCCCGGTGTTGTACCTGCTCATTTTGAGTAATGAACGTTGCGGAAGGAATATTTTGAGGCGCGTTTTGGGCAGCTAGCACTATTACTGGTAACCCATGTTGTGCAGCATCTACCGCTTCTTGCAGTAACGAAAGATTGCCGGGGCCGATGGGAGTGGGACAGAGGATAAGTACTGATGCTTGCTCCAGGCTTTCACGCACCTGTGCTGCTGTTTGTGGAGAGATTGGGGCGTAGGGTTGTTCTGTGATAACGTGGCTTGCGAGGCGCAATGCCAGCGTGTGGTCGCTATCGCCGATGTTTAAGGCACCGGCAGTGAAAGGGATGGCAGCGTCTGCTAACGCACGCATCATAACCGCGCCAGAACCACCACCGGCCATGACGTGTACCTTTGGAAGGTTTTGCGGGTCATGGCTTCTATCAGTATTCTCGCTACTGGGTGGCAGAACGCTGAGATGCTCGGCACCGCGAAGGATGCCAACCTGCACATTGACACCGTAGACACGGCTGAGCAGGCCGGATTCGAGGACTTCGGCGGGGCCACCGTCGGCGACGATGCCACGCTGGAAGAGCAGGAGGCGAGGAAAATAACGAGCGGCAAGATTGAGATCGTGCATAGCAGCAATCACCGTGACGTGCGTTTCGCGGTTCAGTTTTTGCGCCAGTTCCAGGATATCAATCTGGTATCTTATGTCAAGATGTGATGTTGGTTCATCGAGCAGCAATATCTCTGGTTGTTGCGCGAGAGCCATTGCCACCATGACACGCTGGCGTTCGCCGCCGCTCAATTCGTTGAAGACACGGTACGCAAGAGGAATAATTTCGGCGGCATCCATCGCTTGCTGGATGATTTGTGAGTCGTGTTTGCCTTGCGAACCGAGGAAACTGATAAAGGGTGTACGTCCCAGGCTCACCATATCTTCAACGGTAAAGGCAAAGGGCATGTGCAATTCCTGTGGCACTACGGCGATATGCCGGGCTGCGCCACGCCTGCCCCATTGTTGAAGGTCGCGGTTTTCCAATAGCACTTTGCCATGTTGGGGACGCAAAACGCCGCTCATGAGACGGAGCAAGGTTGTTTTGCCGGAGCCGTTTGGCCCCAGCAAGCCGACCATTTCGCCCGCTTGCACCTGCAGGTTCACATCGTAGAGCAAGGGTTGATGTGCAGAGCCTCCATAGCCGAAGGTTACGCTGGTAAGTTGTAGGAGGGGCATATTGTTGGGATTGTTATGACCATCGGGGTCATTGGGCGCGATAAATCGGGCCCCTACATTTACCATTTGTATTCTCGCTTACTACTTCTGAGCAGGAACAGGAAAAAGGGTGCGCCAACGAGGGCGGTGAAGACACCGACGGGCAACACGGCGGGAGCAATGAGGGTACGGGCCAGCAGGTCTGCAAGTGTGAGAAAAATGGCACCGCCGAGGGCTGATGCTGGTAAGAGCAGACGATGGCGAGGGCCAAGCAACAGGCGCAATGCATGCGGTATCACCAGCCCGACAAAGCCGATCAGTCCACTGATGGAAACGGCGGCGGCGGTTAAAAGTGAGCCGAGCATGATGATGAGTAGTTTGCGCTGTTCAACGGGCAAGCCAAGATGCGCGGCGCTCTCCTCGCCCAGGGCGAAGGCATCGAGAATACCTGATAATGGCAGAGAGCCGAGAATAGCGGCAAGAATAATGATGCCTACAACAATTATCGGCGGCCAACTGGTGACGGCGATACCACCGGAGAGCCAGTTGAATAGACCCTGGATACCGAATTGTGCGTGCGGGAAAAGCGTCAAAATAAGCGTCTGGAAGGCAATCAGTACCGCGTTAATGACGACGCCCGCAAGGAGTAATGTTACCACGGGAGTACGTCCGTCGCTACGTGCGATAGCGTAGACCAGTAAGACGGTTATCATGGCACCAACAAAGGCCAACACGGGAGTCAGGGGAAAGTAAGTGCCGTAGATGGTATCAAATGGCAGCACGAAGGCAAGGGTTGCACCCAGAGCCGCGCCCGATGATGTACCAATCAGAAACGGGTCTGCCAGTGGATTACGTAGCATGCCTTGAAACAGCGTTCCGGCTACGGCAAGTGCCGCACCGACAAGGGCTGCTCCGACCACGGCTGGCATGCGTACCTGCCATAGAATAAGTTCATCGGTTGGATCCCACTGGCGAGTAAAGTGGAACAGACCTGTGCCATTCAATAGGATTTTTGCGATTGTACCGGTGGGAATAGCTATCGAGCCAAAGCTGACTGCGATAAACAGGACAATGAGCAACATGAGACTTAATCCCAACAATATGAGCGCAGGTGGAAGTCTGTGAGGGCGTCTGGGAATGATTTCTTCAGTTTTATTGTCACGAATGGCAAGGTTCATGGTATTTTCCAACAGGTGTACGGTCTCAGGATTGCCGGATGGATATTTGCCTTGCGGCGCAAGGCAAATATCCATCCGGCAATCCTGAGACCGAGATAGCAAAATTTAAACGGTACCACTACAATACGCTGGTAAAGGCGTGTTGTTGAAACTGGCTGGATGGGCGATCTGGGCGAGACATTGCAAGCCTTCGACAAGGCGCGGGCCGGGTCGCCCGACTAAGTTGGCATTGACGCGAAAGACCTGATGGTTTTGCAGAGCGGCGATGCCACCCCAGTTGGGACGCTTGTACACGGATGCAATATTTCCGCCATACTGCGGGTCTTCCGTCAGGATGATAAACTGCGGGTTGGCACTGATGACAGCTTCATCGGTGACCTGTGGAAAACCACCGTTACTACTGTCGCTGTGAAAAATGTTTTGTGCATTTGCATCTTGCAACAATTCATCATCGAAGGAACCGCCGCCAGCAACATAGGGTTTTCCCGGCGTACTGTCGTCCAGTTCGATCATCACTTCTGGTTGTGTTGTTGCGGCAACCTTTGCTTTAATTGTGTTAATCTGCTGCTGAAGTTGGTTAACAACACTTGTCGCGGCGGACTGGACGAAAGTAAGGCGTCCAATAACCAGCAATTCTTGCAGTATACCCGTCAGGTTGGTGGACGGCAAATCTACGACGTGCAGACCGAGACTTTGCAGTTGGGCGTCGTATTGCTTTGTGTCCTGCCCATAACTTAACACCAGATCGGGTTTGAGCGCCACAATCTGCTCGATAGTGTATTTGCCGTTGGCGTCTGAGACCTTCGGTAGTGAGGTCAAATCGGCAGGATAGTTGGTGTAATAATCAACGCCGACGACTTTGCTATCCAGATGTAACGCGCCAAGCATCTCACTGATATTAGGAGTGAGAGAGACAATACGTTGTGGCGCAGTCGCTGGGTACGTGATAGGAGAGCCATAGGCATCC
>DATGJV010000341.1:0-2575 GCA_035295005.1 Ktedonobacteraceae bacterium
GTGAGATAACCAGCGTAAAATCTGTGGTGGCAACGGATTCTTCCCACGTACAGTTCAATTTGAAACATCCATTTTCCCCTCTGCTGGCGACGCTGACCGATCGTGTCGGCATGATTCTTTCACCTACGGCCGTTCAAAAGCTGGGGAGCAATCTGGCGAATGCGCCTGTGGGGGCTGGCAGTGGGCCATTTATGTTTAGCCAGTGGGTGAAAGGCGATCACCTGACCATCTTGAAGAATCCTCACTATTGGATGAAGGATGCTCAAGGGAACACATTACCATACCTGCAATCCATTCGCTACGTTCCAATAACGAATGAGAGCGTGCGGTACTCGAACCTTGAGACTGGCACCATCAATGTCGCCGAGGATCTTGGTCCGAACGATGTTGCGTCCGCGAAAGCGAATTCCAGCATTGTCTATAACCAGGAACCTGCGCTCAGCTTCTTCGGGTTCATGCTCAACACAAAAGTTGCCCCTTTTAATAATGTCCATATTCGCAGGGCAATCGAGTGGGGAGTGAACCGTCAGGAGATAGTCACGACTGCTTTGAAAAATATAGGCGTTGTAGCGCAGACGCCTTTGTCCCAGGCCAGCTGGGCATACAGCAGCAGCATCGCGCCGTATAGTTACAATATCGGCAATGCAAAGTCAGAACTTGCTCAAGGGGGTTCGTCAAAGGGGGTTACGTTTACCTTGTTGATTGCCAGTGGTTCGCCGCTCAATACGGAGGAAGCACAGTTCATCCAATCGGAGTTACAGCCAGCAGGTATCACGGTAAATATCAAGCAGGAAACATTTGCGACGTTGTTGAGCGACACGGCTGCATTTAACTTCCAGGCTGCCTTGATAGGGTGGAGTGGACGCCCTGACCCCGATGGAAATATATATTCGTGGTTCCACACTGGTGGCGGTCTTAACAACATGCAGTATTCCAATCCACAGGTGGATACACTCCTTGAAGCCGCTCGCACGAGTAGCGATCAAGCATCGCGAACTTCAGACTACCAGCAGGCGGAGAAGATAATTTTGCAGGACGCTCCCTATGTGTTTATCAACTATGGGGTAAACGTGCAGGCAACAACGACAAACGTGAAAAACTTCACGCTGCTGCCAACAGGAATGATGGAATTTGCGAATGTGTATCTGAGTTCATAGATGAACGAACCTTTCAAACAAGCCCTGTCAATCATGAAATGAAAGGGAAGGGAAGGGAGAGTAATCTCTCTCTTTCCTTTCAATGTTTGCATAGAGGAGTTTTTTCGTGGCTCGCTATATTTTGCAGCGTATTCTCTTCATGCTGCCAGTCGCGCTGCTTGTCAGCTTCATGGCGTTCATGACAGTTCATCTCATTCCTGGTGATCCTGCGCGTATTCTGCTGGGAGAGTATGCAACTCCGCAAACGGTTGCTGCGTTAGACCAACAATTAGGCTTGAATAAGCCCTTGCCTGTACAATTTGCATTGTGGCTCTGGCAGGCGATACATGGGAACCTGGGACAATCTATTCAGCTTCAGGAACCGGTATTGCAGGCTATTCTGGATAAACTTCCGGTTACTGCTGAATTAGGTATCTCCTCGTTGCTCTTTTCACTGATCCTCGCGGTACCGTTTGGCATATACGCAGCCACCCATGAGAATTCCTGGGTAGACTGGCTGACAAACATGTTTAGTCTTTTGAGTACTGCCATTCCTGGCTTTGTGTTGGGACTTGTGCTTATTTTCTTCTTTGCCGTAGACCTGCGCCTTTTCCCTCCTGGAGGATTTGTCCCCTTCACTGACGATGCTACTGGCAATATCCGTGACCTTATCTTACCGATGGTTACGCTGGGAACGGCGTCTGTAGCCGTCAATATGCGGCAGATACGGGCAAGTATGATTGAAGTGCTGGGGCAAGACTATGTACGAACAGCACGAGCCAAAGGACTTTCGGAAAGGCGCGTATCCTATGTTCATGCATTCAGGAATGCAGTTCTCCCCGTTCTCACTATCGTTGGCTTGCAAGTAGGCGCGATTCTGGCCGGGGCATTCATCGTAGAAACGATCTTTCTCTGGCCCGGTATTGGTCAAATGGCTATTTCCAGCATCCTTGCCAAAGACTATCCGGTTGTTCAAGGCGTTATCTTACTCTCGGCATTTGCCTATATGGCGACCAATTTACTGGTTGATATTCTCTACGCAGTTCTTGATCCACGCATACGTCTTGAAAAATAGTTCTGCTGCTCAGATGGAGCTTTAGGAGATAGATGTGGCAACACCAACCGACTTTCAAAAAACGCAGTCCATAGAGCCGCAACCTTCTATAAAAACTACAAGTTGGATTGTGCGCTTCCTGTACGAGTTCGTGCGCAATCCACGTTTGTGGTTTGGCATTATCTTGCTTTTGTTCGTTATAGCGGCTATCTTTGCGCCTTTTGTCAGCCCGTATCCGCCATTGCTCTATCATCCGGCACTCTCAGCGCAGGGGCCAACACTGGCGCACCCTCTTGGAACCGATGGACTGGGTAGAGATCAATTGAGTCGTGTGATCTATGGTACCCGTATTTCGCTTTCGGTGGGCATTACATCTATACTGGTG
>DATGJV010000342.1:0-3934 GCA_035295005.1 Ktedonobacteraceae bacterium
CATCGTAGCAGACGTGACGATAGTCTGAATAAGAGTTTCATAGAAGGGAAAAATAGGTATGAACCGCTATATGCAAGAAAAATGGTCGTGGATTGAGGGATCGCATGGTATGCGCTCAAAGTTGTTAGAAAGCCTGAGCGATGCCGACCTGGCGTTTAACCCTGGCGGACAAAATATGACGCTGGGAGCCCTGTGCCGCGAAATGGGCGAGGTCGAATATTCGTACATCCAGTCGTTGAAAACCTTTCAGCAGGACTGGTCATACCACAACACACAGGCGGGCCTGGAGAACAGCGTCGCCCAACTTCAGGCGTGGTATCACACGCTGGACGAGGAGATGAAAGCAACCGTATCAGCCTTCTCAGATGAGGATTTGACGAAAACATTGCATCGAGGCGAAGGCTTTGCTATGCCCGTTGATATGCAACTGGATGTCTACCTGCAAGCCCTGCTGATTTTCTTCGGCAAAGCCACCGTCTTCCTGAAGGCGATGAACAAGCCATTGCCTGAGAACTTTCAAGAATTTATTGGGTGATGATTGAGCCTGCAAACGAATTGAGCGAGGGCGATGCCCTCGCTCAATTCGTTTGCAGGCTCAAATACTCTTGCCAAATCTCCCACAATCCGCTATATAGTGTATCCTCAACGTTCTATTTTAAGAAATTTGTAATGAAAGCTTGACTCTCTTATATAAAATGCGTACAATGTCACACAAGATAGGTTGCTCTGCTATTACTCATTAACGGACTATCAGCTTTTTATATATCTTTGAGGTGATTCTTGCGTAACGATCAGATTTTTTCTGCCGCTTCGTTCTCGGATATTATCGAAGAGTTGATGCTTCACCGTCCTAGCGGTCTCCTCACTCTATGGCGCGGAAATGACCTACCTCAAGATGCCATCCAGATCATCATTGAAAATGGGCGGCTCACACATGCCCGTCGTGGGCAATACGAGGAGTATATCAGCACATCAACACTGCTCTGGCTCAATAGTTGGAGAAACATCTATTTCACATTTCATCTCAAACGTGCGATCCTACAACTACCAGCGCCAAACAACCGTCTCCCCACTGTGACACGTCCAATACCCGCCGTTTCTCTCCCATTGCCAGCACAGCCGCAGCATCCCGCGGATGCCCATCAGACATCCCCCTCACCCACTCCATCAACACCTCATATCGTTCCTTCGATCACACCCCAGGGGCGAGACTTTCCTCTCACTGCTCTTCCGCGCTATGATCGCACCATCTTCTTACTCATCAATGGGCGGCGCACGATTGCTGATCTCGCACAACTAACCAAACGCTCGCCAGCCGAGATTTACGCTTCGCTCTCTCGCCTACAAAAGCAACAATTGATTGTAATGGAATAAGGACTCGACGTTGCTGCGCTCGTCTCGTCGGGCGCGATAAATCGGGCCCCTACGTGCCTGCGGCACAAATATACCTGCGCCCGCAGGCGCGTAGGGGCGCAATTCATAGCGCCCACCATCATCGAAACAGATTTTTCAATTCAGCATACTGTGGTCATCTTCTGCTGCTTTGTTCAAGAGCATCTGGCGTACAAACGGCACTTCGCGGCGCAGTATCGTGATTTCTTCTTGCAAACGCAGCAATGTCGAGGTCATTTCTAGAAATTGCTGCTTCTGTTCATCTACAATATCAAGGAAATAGGCGATGAAATACGACAGGTCTTCGGGTACCTCTGGCAGGGCCGTTTGCAACTCATGCTGGTCTATTGCCTCCAGCAACAACTCCAGGTAATTGGAAAATAATGCATATGCCTGCTTCGCATAGCGAGCCACTTCTTCAGTTGGCTCCTCAATATCTTTATATACTTCCACGAAACCTGAAAGGTATGGTTTCTCGCGATGCTGGCTGAGAATGCGGAAACGCTGTGTCCCCAGCGCAATCAGTGTAAAACGCCCATCTTCCAGGCGATCCAGGTCGCGTATCTCCGCCATCGTGCCAATAGTATACGGCACCTCCAGCATAGGAACGCTGCCCGGTTGAGCCAGTACAATACCGAAGGGTTTATCCGTCTGGGAACATTCTGTAATCATCTGACGATAGCGCGGCTCGAAAATATGTAATGGCAGCACCATGCCCGGAAACAGCACGACATTCAACGGAAACAACGGTATCTCAATTGCTGCCGCGGACATAATTTTCCTCTTTCTCTCACTTATACTTCGGAATCGCGCACAACAAATCCCGCGCAGATGCAAATAATTCCATATACGTATAGTAGCGAAAATATCATGTTGGGACAAGTAGGGGTGTGCTAATGCAGATTGTCAAATGAATTCGGTAATAGGACTGCGGGGCCGATGAATCGGCCCCGCGTTGCTGCTTCCTCACCGGTGCCAGTTTTAATATGTAATCTGCATTAGCGCACCTCTGGCACAGGACTGGCACATTGCTCTGTTCGTGCCAGGAGGGTGCGCTCAAGCGGGCCCTACAGGGCTGTTTTCAGGAACAACTGCAACCAGTAGGGCCATTCGCCCGCGTATTTCTCCCGTACAGCGGGTTCGAGTTGCCGCACATAGGTATACCACGTCAGCCCACGACAAAACATGCCCAATTTTTGCGCTATGCGAAACGCCGTTCGTAGATGCTCTATGGGTGCATAGTCTGTCCACGCCTGCAGGTAGATTTCACAGAGCAACGCTCGTTGTCTGACGTCAAAATCATGGGAATACCCCATGTAACGCAAAATGACGGCAAGCGAAAAGAATGGATGGACAATAAAGCTCTCAGCCCAATCGAAGAAAATGTAGTGGTCTCCTGATATCAGAATATTTCCACTATGCAAATCATCATGATGCAACGTTTCTAGCATCCCGTAGCTCGCCAGTTCATCGCACATTCCCTTTACCTGTGGTAATAACAGGCGTAATTGGGCATATTGCTCTTCTGTGATACCTCCTTCCTTGCCAATGTATAACATCTCCGTATCCGCTATTGCCTCCGCAAAAAGCGAGGGCAGGATATTCAGGCGGCGATCTGGACAACCTTGCTGGAGCAAATGGTCACGATAAGCCACCGCTTCTTTCTGTATACAAATGTAGCTTGTGAATATTTCTTGCCATGTTGCAATATCGCGCACTTTTTCCTGATCGTCTGACAATAGTTTCCCGGCATCGCGCATCAACATCCAGTTCTGCTGGCGCTCTATCGCCAAAACCGGAGGTATCGCAACGGGCCATAGCTGTGACAGAGCCTGAGTCAATGCCGCTTCATGCGGGAACGCGGGATCACAACATTTGAGGTAGTGGAACCACGCTCATAGCGTCGCACCAACTCATCTCGCGACATCCACACTTCCTGGGGATATTGACCATAAGTCGTTCCCTGGAGAAGGCGCTTCGTACCTTTGGTATGATAAAGAACAAGCAAACCGGTCATGAAAAAGCGTTCCAGCCAGTTATGCAGCGTATGCGGGCGGTCGCGTACTGTAAATCCCAGACGGGGTGCGCCACGGCTCATCAATGTGACACCAAAAACGGCCTTTGGCTCGCCTGGAAAATCTGAGGACTGCACCCACGCGGCTAACGCACCCATATCCTGGGCAATCATATGCATGAGTCGCCATGAACTGACCTGCGGCGCGGTCTGTAAAAACGTTTTATTACGGAAATGCAGTTCGATAATGGCATCTCCCTTCCGCACCTGTTGTCCACCGGGTAACTCCATTGGTCTGCCATGATAGCGGGCGAAACGCGCCCCCAGTAACCCATGCGGAGCATGTGGTACCGGTTGGGTATGCATAAAGACTTGCATGATGAACTCCCACACCGGCCAGAAGAGGAGAAAACCACGCGCCTTGCCCGCCCGCGTCTGGAACGCCAATCGCCAACCAAAACCGATATTACGCCGGAAAGCTCGCGGTGTGGGTACAGCCTCCTGCGATCCGCTTACCTCAACAACAGG
>DATGJV010000343.1:0-4256 GCA_035295005.1 Ktedonobacteraceae bacterium
CCCCTCGGTTCCTTGCTTGAGGATGCGCTTGCGAGTGTGTCCAATGAACGAGGCCATATTCAGATGCATTTGCCTGAAGATGTCCCACTGCTCTATGTAGATAGACGGCGTATACAGGTTGTCCTGCGCAATCTTTTAGAAAACGCGCAGCGGTACGGTGGTTCTGATCCTTACATAGAGATATCAGCAACCTATAATCAGCAGGAGACGAGCAAACACGCGGGGCTGATTGTGCATATAGCTGATACGGGACCAGGTATTCCCGCGCACCTTACTGACAGGGTGTTTGATCGCTTTTATCAGGTGGAGAGTGGTCGCGAACGAAGCAGCAGTGGAGTTGGCCTGGGCCTGGCTATTTGTCGCGGGTTCGTTGAAGTTCATGGAGGGCGTATCTGGGCTGAAAATAGAACCGATGGCAGGAGGGGTGCAATATTTCATGTGTGGTTTCCTCCATCAGTGCTGCATGTCCAGCGTGATAACAGAGTTTTGTTTGAGGGGTGAGGAAATTGCCTGGAGAGAAAGGAGTCGGAGATGCCTCAAGAAAAGCACATTCTGGTTGTTGATGATGAACTCAATATCCGTACCTTAGTACGCCACTCGCTAGAAAAACACGCATTTAAAGTGCGTCTTGCCAATAATGGCTGGGAAGCCCTGACAGAATTTGAGCAAAGGACATTTGTGTTGGTGATACTGGACATTATGATGCCGGGCATGGATGGGTTAGAAGTCTGCCGCCGCATCAGGGAAACCAGCACAGTACCCATCATCGTTCTGACGGCGTTGGGAGATGAGGCGGATAAAATAGCTGCATTGAATCGGGGAGCCGATGATTACTTGACCAAGCCCTTCGCAGTAGGGGAACTGTTGGCACGGGTACACGCGGTGCTACGGCGTGCCAGTTGGGCTGACACGCCACGCTCAGTGGGTACACTGCATTTTGGGGATATCGAGATTGATTTTGAGCAGCGACAGGTGTGGCGCAACAGTGAACGCATCAAGTTTACACCAACCGAGTTCAGTTTGCTGCAAGAGTTAGCGTTGCATCCAGGCAAAGTATTTACGCATGAGGTGTTACTCAGGCGTGTGTGGGGGACAGAACACAGCCGGGATGCTGAATATTTACGGGTTTATATTGGTCGGCTGCGACGCAAAATAGAGAGCGATTCATCGAAACCAGGCCATATTCTCACTGAACCTGGCATAGGCTATTATCTGGTCAAATAGCCGGGGCAGATTTAATTGGTACCCATCAGGGACTCAATTGCAAAACTTTCCTCTCTTTACGCCCACCCGAACCTCGCACTTTTCAGGGCGGTTCGAGTGGGCGTTACGTTATAGGAATACGGTTTACGCTGTTTCTTCTCCCGTGCCAAAGAGCTTGTTTCCCTGTGCAAGCACCTGTGGCGCACGCACACGGAGTAACAGCACAATGATAATCCCCAGCACAAGCCAGACTGCATTGAGCGGGCCAACCAGGTTGAATGGCGCGGCAGGCAATGGCACGAACTGAAAGTAAATGACGATAGCGAGCAGGATAAAAGGTACGGCGGGTAGTATCACATGTTTTACCACGTTGAACTCATCCCGGTGTTCTCGCCAGTAGAAGAAAGGCACTGACAGACATGTTGCCATGTAGACCAGCAGAATCGGGACGGTGAGGAGTGCGCCGATAAATGCAAAGCCTGTAGTAGTACCGTAAGCCAATCCAGCCCATATAGCGATAATGGTGCCAACGATGACAACCAGGACAATTGCCAGCCCTGGAGTGCGATAGCGATTCGTTTGCCCTAACACACCTGGCAGCGCCCGGATACGGCCCATCGCAAAGAGCATACGCGCACCCGCGTTGATACCAGCATTGGTATTGCCCAACGAGCTATTAAGGATGGCTAAAATCGCGAGGAACGAGAATGGTCCCCACACGCGAGAAGCCATCGTTCCCCACGGGTTGGGATCGTTGGGATACGCCGCGATCTTGCTGAATCCCCAGCCTACTACCCCGGCATAGCTACAGAACACATAGAAGATGCCGATGCAGAGCGTGGCGAGAAAAATGGCCCGTGGCACAGTGCGCCGCGGGTTAAGCGATTCTTCTCCCAGTTGCGCGGAAGACTCAAACCCGCTAAAAGCGAGGAACGCAAAGAGCATGCCAAACAGAACTCCTTGCCAACCTCCCAGGCCCGGCTGCTGGCTGGAAGCAGGATTGAAGGTAGCCGCCGTATTGCCTGTGCCAGCACTGACAATCAACCAGATAGAGAGTGCGCCAAAGATGCAGATTTCAAGCACTCCCAGGAAAACGCCAACATCCGCCGAAATCTTGATGCCGAAGTAGGTTAAGGCGAAACCAATGGCAGCATAGATTATCGCATAGACAATCCACCCGTTCGGCCCAATCGAGAAGTGGAAGTTGGTGTTAAGAAACGAGTCGGTCACAGGCCCCAGCACAAGCAAGGCGAGAGGAATAAACAACAGGTAGGTGAAGCCGAATAGCCAACCGGTCAGCCAGCCAACCTGGGAACCCAAACCTCGACTGACATACGTAAAGTAGCCACCGGCAGAGGGCAGGTGTTTTGCCATAGATCCAATATTTAATGCGATGAGGACGCAGGCCACCAATGCTACAGCGACAGCCAGGGGCAACGCGCCACCCGTGAAGGGAATAGCGGCGCCCAGGCTGAAAGCCACAGCTCCAGCAGGGGCCATCGTCGTGACAGATTGGAACAATACTCCAGGAAGACCAATCGCATTTGAACGCAGTGCTGTCTGCTGCTCTGATGGAGGGGTTGCTTCGATTGTCATCTCGCGCTCCTTTGTTGTAAGCCCCTATAAGCACTTTATAAAAGGCTGATGATACAATGAGATACAGGTACATGGCATAAACCTGATTGTTTTCTGCCTGCAAGGGACTCAAGAAGGAGAAATATCAGGTGTATGCATGTAACATATCACATATTTAGCTCAACATTCAAGGTCACTTTTCCCATTACTGAACTGCGCAATTATATGGTATTCTTGAATCAGGATTTGCCGTCTAAGGCGGCAGATATTTCTCCTTTTATCAAAGCACGAATGACGAGAATAGAGAAAAAAGGAGCCAGAAAACATATGCGCGAGCAAGAAGGCTTTATTCCTGTATCAGGCGCATACCGCGTCTGGTATCGCATGATAGGCGGTGGCGCGGAGCGCGAAAACATTCCCCTGCTCGCTCTGCACGGGGGGCCAGGTATTCCCCATGATTATATCGAAAACCTTGCGGATTTGGCCTCAGACACGCGGCGGGTTATTCTCTACGATCAGCTTGGGTGTGGGCGTTCGGACCAGCCCGACGACACCTCGCTCTGGCGCGTAGACCGCTTTGTTGAAGAACTCGGCATTGTGAGAAGTGCGTTGGGACTTGAACAGATTCATCTGCTCGGCCAATCCTGGGGTGGGATGCTTGCCATCGAGTACGTCCTGACTCAACCACAGGGGCTTGTCAGTCTCATACTTGCCAGCACGCTCTCAAGTATGCCCCTGTGGGTTGCTGAAGCCAACCGACTGCGCGATGAACTGCCACCGGAGATACAGGCAACCCTCCTGCATCACGAAAACGCTGGCACCACCGACGACCCCGAATACGCAGCAGCCATGATGGCATTTTACGAACGTCACGTTATCCGCGTTGTACCTATGCCTGATCAAGTCAAACGTGCGCTGGATCAGGCCGGGCAGGTGTACTACACAATGAACGGCCCCAGCGAATTTCATGTCACCGGCGTCATAAAAGACTGGGATCGCACCGAGCGTCTGTCTGAAATTCATGTTCCGACTTTGATTACGTCAGGGCGCTATGACGAGTCCACGCCACGTATCAACAAGATACTGCATAACGGCATTGCCGGTTCAGAATGGGTCATATTTGAGAACAGTTCCCACATGGCGCACATCGAAGAGCCAGAACTATTCTTACCACTTGTCCAGTCCTTCATGGAACGCATTGAAGCACAACAAAAGTAAGGGAGCAACGCTGATGAGTTTACGCGAAGAAGAAGGCTTTATTCCAGTGGGCGAATACCGCGTCTGGTATCGTGTCGTAGGGGGGGGAGCAGAAAGTGAGAACACCCCGCTATTAACCCTGCACGGCGGACCCGGCATCCCTCATGACTACGTTCTTGACATGGAGGCGCTGGCCTCCGATAACCGCCGTGTTATCTTCTACGACCAGCTGGGTTGCGGGCGCTCCGACCAGCCCAATAACCCCTCTCTCTGGACGATAG
>DATGJV010000344.1:0-3595 GCA_035295005.1 Ktedonobacteraceae bacterium
TGAAGTACCCTGACTGACAGCCAGCGTTCGCTCCAGGAATGAGAGTCCCTCGCTCCAGTAGCACCGTACCACCCAGAATATTCTCAGGGCGTAACACAGCCTCAAGGCCATCTCGCTTCTTGTCTGATCGAATTCTGCCTGTTCCAGCGCCCACTTCAAGGCGGCTCGCAGGTTATCATACTCTTGTTCTAACTGAGCTAACCGCTCCGTCTGCCGTGGCCCGTCAAGGTCTGGTTGTATCTCCTCTGCCAGTGCCAGATAGTAGGCTGCATGAGCGGCTTGCACACGCTCATGCTCCCCATTTTCCTTCAGGCAATGCAGCGCATATTCACGAATCGTCTCTAACAGGCTGAAACGCACCTCACCATTATCCTCATTGCCCTGTATGCGTAGCTGTACAAGGCTTTTATCAATGAGGGAAGAGAGACCATTCTCCACGTTCTGTGCGGCTTCACCCGTTGCCTGGCAGATTACCTGTGCGGCAGATAATGTCCAGCTCCCTGAGAAAACAGCAAGACAGCGAAAGATGCGCTGCTCCTGTTCGGCCAGGAGTTCATAACTCCATTGCAAGGTGTTAAAGAGAGTCTGCTGTCGCTCGTCTACCTCACGAGTACCCCTCGTCAGCACCTGAAGCCGGTGTTCCAGGCGTGCCAGCAATGCCGGGAGAGAGAGTAGTTTGAGCCGTGCGGCGGCCAGTTCGAGGGCGAGAGGTAGACCATCCAGGCGCGTGCAAATCTCCGCGATCGCTCGCGCATTGGCAGATGTAAACTGGAAGTGCGGCTGAACTGACCGGACACGTTGCAAGAAGAGCGTCACAGCTGCCACGGAAGACAACTCTTCAGGAGTAAGAGGTTGCTTGAGGTCAGGTAGAGCCAGTGGAGGGATGATAAATTCCTGTTCACCGCGCACCCGTAATACTTCCCTGCTGGTTACCAGCATATACACTGATGGGCAAGCTTCTAACAAGGCGGCAAGCAGTGGGGCCGCGCTCACGACTTGCTCGAAATTATCAAGCAGGAGTAGCAAATGCTTGCCGGTGAAAGTAGTAGTAAGATCCTCTAACAAGGGCTGCTCCGAGCTTTCCTGCACATCAAGCGCCTTCGCAATGGCAGGAATGACAAATTGTGGGTCACGAATAGGAGCAAGAGGGACAAAATAGATGCCACCGGCAAAGTCATGCATGAGGGTTGTGGCAATATAGAGAGCAAGGTGTGTTTTGCCGACACCGCCAGGGCCAGTAAGGGTGAGCAAACGCCCGTGCGAATTGCGCAAATAGGAGCATGTGCTGGCGATCTCGTTTTCACGTCCAATCAGTGGTGTCAGTGGCACAGGGAAATTGACATTGAATGTAGACGTGATTGCCTCCCCCGAGGTGGGAAAAATATTCTGTTGTTGCATGAATGCGCCCCCATTATGAAAGATTTGCTGCCACAAAGACGAGCCTCTAAACCTGAATGTCCTATAAATTATAGCCCGAACAATGTATAAATACAATCTTATGCATGTGATAAAAACTGGCCGCAAATTATTGCTGTGAGGCCAGGGCACCCGCAAGGGGAATGCCCCTACTATACGCGAGGCCGTGTATAGTAGGGGCATTCCCCTTGCGGGTGCCCTGGCTCTTGCCTCCCACCAGGCTATCATATACAGCTCTACCGATTTTAACCGGAAACAACGTTTTCAAAGGCGATGCCTTGCATCGTTTGTTGCATCAGGTAGCGGATAACTGCATCAACGCTGCCCGTCTGTTGATAGATGGCGATTTGCCGATCCGCACCCGTACCACGTGGATCAGCAAGCAACCTGCGAATATAACCCATTTCGTTGCGTGTGCCTGCATCATCTACAACATCGTCTACAAAGTCGAGCAGTTCGTGAATGGAGTCACGCATGCTCAGGGTGCGATTCTTCGCGAAATCAACGATGTTGGCATCCAGACCGTAGCGCATGGTACGCCACTTGTTTTCGTCGAGCAGACAACGTGGGAAAATTTGCGCATCCATACCGTGCGTGTGCAGCCAGGAGAGCTTCGCGACGAGAGCCTGACAGAGGGCGGCTATGGCGATAACATCATCAAAGGTCGCGGGCATGTCGAAGACGCGGAACTCAATGGTATGAAAGAAAGGGTGTGGACGAATATCCCACCATATTTTTTTGCCGTTATCAATGCAACTGGTATCAATAAGCGTTTGCACATAGTGGTGGAAATCGTCCCAGGTGGCATACGCATCGGGGAGACCACTGCGCGGGAAGCGTTTCCAGACGACGGAGCGATACGACTTGAGGCCGGTGTAGCGTCCGCTCCAGAAGGGGGAGTTTGCTGAGAGCGCCAGCAGATGTGGCAGCCATGTGCGCAACTGGTTCATCAATGTCACCGCTACTTCCCTGTTTTCAACTCCCACGTGGACGTGCAGACCAAAGATCAAGACAGAACGTGCGACATCCTGAAATTCCTCCTGCAATTCCAGGTAGCGCGGATTGGGTGTGGTCATCTGCTCCATCCAGATAGCGCCGGGATGGGTACCCGCGCTCACAAGTGCCAGCCCATCTTCAGCGAGTAACTGCGCCAGTTGCATACGCAAACTGTGCATTTCCTTACGAATGGTTGGAATATCGGGACAAACGCTTGAGATAATCTCTACGGTGGATTGCAGCATCTCTGGTTTGATTTGCTCGCCAAAAAGAGGGGTACCTTTTTCCATTAGCTTGTTGATGTGCGCACTCAACTGACCACTTGCACGATCAACCATCTGAAACTCTTCCTCAATACCAACAGTAAAACGTTGTGGCATACCTGCTGACACTCCTTCCCCGGACGTTCCACCCGCCTTTGTGATCCTGTATTCCGTTGCTAGCGGCGGCAGAGTGACGTTTAGACCGGGCTGATATCATGTAGAGACGGCGAAAGAAGGGAGGAACAACGCTGTAAGCTCCCACATTCTTCATATGCTCGTCGTTGAGCATTGAAGATTGAAGCGAAAATGCGGCAGTACGAAATGCAATACAGCGCGGACGCGGTAATCCGGTCCCTACTATAACAGAAGTTTCAGGACTTATAGCTTACCCAGGATGTATAAAGGTTGTCAAGTGCGGTAAGGGTACATGACTTGCTCTGGTCAAAACGCTATTGATACCGTACTGAGTGGATTCTTCGCCAGGATGGGTCGGCCATGCCCCGGATAGAGGTACAACACATCAAGGCTACGCAGGAGGCGCAGGGTATCTTCCAACTGGCGACGGCTGGAGCCGTTGGTACCCACGCGCAAAATGGGGCTGCCGTGTTCCAATGTGATGAGGGTATCGCCACAGAGCAGTTCTCTGGTGAAGGCATTGTACAGGCAGAGGCTTTCAGGCGTGTGGCCGGGACTGGCGATGATGCGCCAATCGTTGTGATGCGGTAAACCCGCGACATCTTCAAGCCAGAGATCAATCATGCGCATCTGGCGTGCATAGGATGGCGGGAAGATATCAAGATGATGTAGGACGCCGGGCATCATTTGGCCCGCGAAATGCGCTATACCCGGCATAACGCGGCGGCCCTGTTCCTCCTCTTCCGCCAGCTTGCGTGCCAGCGCGGAGGCCGCGACAGGCGCGT
>DATGJV010000345.1:0-2492 GCA_035295005.1 Ktedonobacteraceae bacterium
TGCTCTTCGTTATATCGAGCGTTTTCTGGTGGGTCTTTGAGGGTTTGAACGTGCCAGTACAAAACTGGCATTATGTGTTCGACAGACCCTATAGTCCGCTGGCCTTCTTCCTTATCGCGAGCCTGAATTTCAGTACAGTGCTGCCAGCGGTGATGGAAACTGCCGAGTTGCTCTCGACGTTCAAGCCACTTCACCCACGCCTGTCCGCCTCGGAGCCGGGGCCGCGTCTGCCGCTATGGATACTGGTGCTGGTCGGAGTGCTGGGCATTATCTGTTTTATTCTACCCTGGCTGTTCCCACAGTACTGTTTTGGCTTGATATGGCTCTGCGTTGTGCTTGTCCTTGACCCCATCAATAATTTCTTTGGACGCAAGTCGGCGCTGGCACATATCGCAGTCCGCGACTGGCGCTTCTTTGTTGTTCCTCTCGGCGGCATTACCTGCGGCTTCTTCTGGGAAATGTGGAACTATTTCGCGCTGCCAAAATGGTACTATACTATTCCATATGTCGGGTTCTGGAAAGTCTTCGAGATGCCCATCCTCGGCTATAGCGGCTATTTACCTTTTGCCCTGGAATTATTCGCTATGTACCAGTTTCTGCTACTGCTCACGCGCCGGAAGGAAGATTACCTGGCTCTGTGATATCATGACACTAACAGATGTAGCGTAAACCTGACACCTGCAAGGGGCGTCACTACATGCAGTGACGCCCCTTGCAGGTGTCAGGTTTAGATACCAGACCCATAACCTGGAGGAAATATGGACGCAGCTCTATCAGATGTTGTCGTTATTGATTTGTCGCGAGTCTTTGCCGGCCCTTACTGCACGATGATGCTGGGCGATATGGGTGCCACCATTATTAAGGTGGAGCAGCCCGGCAAAGGCGATGATACGCGCCAATTTGGCCCACCTTATGTTGCTGGCGAGAGTGCCTATTACCTGGGACTCAATCGCAATAAGCACAGCATTACGCTTGATTTTCACAATCCCGTGCATAAACAACGGTTGCTTGAACTGATTGGGACAGCGACGGTGCTGGTAGAGAACTTCCGCCCCGGCACGCTTGAGCGGCAAGGGTTGGGGTACGAGGCGCTGCACGAACTCAATCCCGGCCTGATTTACTGCTCGATTAGCGGCTATGGACACGATGGCCCTTACGCCAACCGCCCCGGTTATGATTTTGTGGCCCAGGCGGAGTCCGGTCTGATGTCGGTGACGGGCGACGTTGACGGAGAACCGCAGCGTGTTGGCTCACCCGTCGGCGATACTTCCGCCGGCATGTTTGCCTGTATGTCCATTCTGGCGGCGCTCTATGTGCGTAAAAGTACAGGGAAAGGGCAACATATAGATATCTCGCTCTTCGAGTCCGCCGTCTCGCTGCTCGGCAATGTTTCCTCCAACTATCTTATCTCAGGTGAAGAGGCTGTGCGTTATGGCAACGGTCATCCCAACATCGTTCCCTATCAGGCATTCCGCACCCGTGACGGGTATATCGTTGTCTCTTGCGGCAACGACCGTCTGTATCAATCGTTTTGCCGCCTGATCGGTCGCGACGATCTGGCCGCAGACCCGCGCTTTGCCACCAATCCACAGCGCGTGCGCAATCGCAAGGAACTCATTCCTGTACTGCAAGAGCGTTTTGTACAACGCGATACTGCTGACTGGCTGGATGAGCTTCGCGCTACCGGCATTCCCTGTGGCCCTATCAACACCGTCAGTCAAGTGTATAACGACGAGCAACTGAAGGCTCGCGGCTTCGTCTGGGAATGTGAGCATCCCACTGCTGGCCCCATCAAACTGTCCGGTTCGCCTATGCGCTTTTCCGATACGCCCACGCGCCTGTACAAAGCGCCGCCATTGCTAGGTGAAGATAACGAGGAGTTCGGCGTCCAGGGGTAGCAAGCGAACAAAAAGTCCATAGAAACTCTTCAAAACAGGACAAAATAACCATACCAATCAAGCGACATTTCAGGTTATACTCGTTGCATGAGGGTCTAAACGTGGACTCTTATGGGGAAAGTATATCTCAAGGGGGATCTGACTTGAAAATGACTCGAACTCTTCGTGTAGTGACATTGAGCATGGTAATAGCTATCCTGGCTATGTTTATCATGGCGTTTACTGTCAGCGCTCATACAGTATCACAGTATTCGCCAAACGCTGGTGGATGTTCCACTGTACCAGTAACGAACATTGTGACCGGGAAAAAGAGCGGCCTCGCTCATTACAACCCAAATGCACTGAAGGTGCATGTGAGTTCGCAGCTTTCGTTCTGTATCAAGAACAAGACAACTGCATCGCAAAGTGTCACATACATGGGTTCCGTTTTGGTGACAATTCCTGCAGGCGGGAAAGCGGGTATTCTTTGCAATTCACCGAATAAAGCCACGTTCAGCCTTTCCAGCAACCCCAAGGCAGTGTTGAGCCTTAACTGCGTAGCATAGCAATTCGCATTGCTTCCCAATTAAAAAGCGGTACCGACCGGCGTAACCG
>DATGJV010000346.1:0-3272 GCA_035295005.1 Ktedonobacteraceae bacterium
AGTCACCTGGGTGCGAAACATGGCGGCTTTGGCTTTGCCCTTGCACGCGGGCATGGAGTAGGCGGTCGCGTCGTTGCCTATGGCACACCGATAGTCGGCGATTATCTCAACTCCCCCTATCGCGACCCCGGCGTCAGCGAAATCGTTGACAGCGAGCAGATTCGCTCAGGGATAGCCCTGCCCGTTCGCTATAATACAACACCCGATAAGAGTGCGCATGTCGCGGCGGTTCTCTATGCCACACGCAGGACTGTCAACCCTTTCTCCCTTGCTGAGCGTTTGCTCGTGCAACGCCTGGCCCGTCTGCTTGAGCCATTACCTCTTGAAACTCCCGCCTCATCCTTCTTTTTACCTGGCGTCCAGCCTTTTCCCGATTACAAAGTGGCGTGGTACGACATCGTTATGCATGCGAATCGCATTGAAATCGTCGAGGCATGGGCCAGCCAGCTTGTCAAAGGCGAGGTTATTGTTACAGACAGCGATGATAACCCCTATGTGTTTGCTCACCGCGAACGGCTAGAGCAGATGAAAGCCGTTCACGGCAACCAACCGGACGCGATGCAGGTATTCTCTCTGGCCGTTCCTGGTGTACAACTCCCCGGCAAAGTCTACCTTCGTTCCTCCATATCTTTACCTCCACCCCAATGGCCTGACTTCTTCGCCGATCTGCTGGTAGCCTGTAATGTGGTGATTGCGCGTATGGAGCAGGCACACGATCACTTAGGTCGCCAGCGCGAGCAGTGGTTACAATCGTTACTCAAAGGAAAATCTTCTCAGTATATCGAGCAGGATGGATACCGTCTGGGGTTGCGGGTTGAGCAAGGACAGATTTGGATCATCGCATGGCCGAAAGACTTCTTTCAAGCGACGAAAACGGCACGTAAACGTATGGTTGCTGAAAGTGTTGTCTTAGACAGCCTGAAAAGCCCGCTCATATTTCTTGACGATGACATAGCTGTCGTCTTTCTTGAAGAGCAAACTGCGCAGAAGCCTTCGAAAGTGCGCGATGCATTGCTCAAGCATTGTGACCCACATCCCCTCTGGATTGTCCACGGTGCGCGTTACCATTCGCTCTCCGAGCTAAAAATGGCGCTCACTCACAGCATCTCGATTGCTCGTAAAGCTCGCTGTGAAGAGTACGCTGAGTATCTGCTGGATATCTACGCCTTTGGTCTGGATAGTCTGCTGGAAAATCCACGCTTAACCGAAGATCTGAACGCTTTTGCCCGGAAACTGCTCACTCCATTGATCGAATACGACGCCGCCAATGGTTCGCATTTTACCGAAACGTTTGTGCTGGCCCGAACGCTGGGTTCAATGCAGGAAGTAGCCAACCAGCTTGCCGTGCATGTCAATACTGTGCGCTATCGTCTCCATCGAGCGGAGGATATCCTGGGTATAGAGCAGGCTTCGCCAAAAGAACAGACAGCGTTGGCGCTTGCTGCGTTCACCTGGCAGCGATATCAAACCAGTGAGTAAGAACGCAGGAACATTGGTCAACCTGCCTCAGCAGGTTGACCAATGTTCCTGCGTTCTTACTCACTTTCACCCACTATTATGAGACAGCTTCGGCTTGATTGCCGCTATCAACAGAGGCCCCGATGCCCTTGCGCAGCATGGGAACTTTGTTCAGGGCTTCCCACGGTGCGTCAATGTCGGTACGCCCAAAGTGACCGAAAGCTGCTGTAGGCTGGTAAATCGGTCGGCGCAGGTTCAACGACTGGATGATGCCAGCCGGTCGCAGGTCGAAATGTTCGTTAATCAAACGAATAATCTCATCATCAGAGACTTTGCCCGTGCCAAAGGTCTCGATAAAGAGCGAGAGCGGACGTGCCACGCCAATGGCATAGGCCACCTGCAGTTCGATGCGGTCGGCCAGTCCTGCCGCGACAACATTCTTCGCGATATGCCGCGTAGCGTAAGCTGCCGAGCGGTCAACCTTTGTCGGGTCTTTGCCGCTAAAAGCGCCGCCGCCGTGCCTTGCCATACCGCCATACGTGTCAACGATAATCTTGCGGCCTGTCAGACCTGCATCGCCCATTGGGCCGCCGGTAACGAAGCGACCTGTGGGGTTCACCAGGAATTTTGTGTTGCTGTCCAGCAAGTTTGCCGGTATTACCGGCTTGATGATATGGTCAATCACATCCTGGCGAATCTGCTCTTGTGCCACGTAGTCCGCATGCTGCGTAGAAATGACGACGGTATCAACGCGCACCGGACGCCCATACTCGTACTGCACCGTCACCTGGCTTTTGCCGTCCGGGCGCAAATAGGCCATTGGCCCATTGCCATTCCACGATTTACGGCGCACCTGTGAGAGTTGCTTCACCAATTTGTGCGCCAGGCTGATCGTGAGCGGCATATATTCGGGCGTTTCGTTGCAGGCAAAGCCGATCATCATACCCTGGTCGCCCGCGCCAATCTGCTCCAACTCATCATCCGTCAGTCGTGTGACGCTGCTTTTTGCCTCCACCGAGCGACTGACACCCATATCAATATCGGGTGATTGCTTGCCAATCGAGGTCACAACGCCGCACGTGCGGTAATCAAACCCGTATTCCGCGTTGGTATAGCCAACCTGCTCAATCGTCTTGCGTACAACTGCCGCCATATCAATCCAGGCGCTCGTCGTAATCTCTCCTGCTACCAGCACAAGCCCGGTGGTGGTCGCGGTCTCGCATGCGACACGCGCCAACGGGTCTTCTGCCAGAATGGCATCAAGAACGCCATCCGAAATCTGGTCACACAGTTTGTCGGGATGTCCTTCCGTCACCGACTCGCTGGTGAAAAACGATTTCGGACTCTCCATAAAATTGCTCATGTCTTGTAAATTCTCCTTTGTGATGGGCGCGATTGCGCCATAGCGAAATACGTGAGTGTCGTGCAATGTGTTGAAACACACAATGGCACAGCGAAAAAAGGTATAAAAAAACCCCTGTCTTGCAGGGGTTGTAGCATGTTGATTTTTAGCTTCTTCCCCTCATCTTGCGGAATATTCCGCCGGAATTGGCACCCTTCCTGCACGTGGGCAGGCGGGTTGTCGGGCTTCGTCGGGCCGTTTCCCTCCACCTCTCTTGATGAGAGCAGTAATAACTGCACTTGTTCTGTTGTTTAAGGTACCCAGTATCTCTTATGTTCAGTATACTCTCAGGGAATAGAGTGTGTCAAGTTGACATAAAAATAAGCCCAATATGTAACAACGGCAGGCTGGCATGCCAGCCTGCCGTTGTTACATATTGGGCTTATTTTTATGTCAACTTGACACACTCTAT
>DATGJV010000347.1:0-2977 GCA_035295005.1 Ktedonobacteraceae bacterium
GCCCAGGATGGGAACGATCACCGTGCCATTGGGCTGTACGAGTGGCTGGCCGCCAATGCCATTGGGTGTACCCGCGGGATTACGAGAAAAACCCCAGGTCTGACCGCCATCGGTAGAAGTACTCATCAGCACCATGTTAAAGTGGGTATGGCTGACGGAGCTATCCCATTCTGTGTAGCAGTGACCATAGAAAGGGCTGGTCGCGGTATCATCGCACACAATCCAGTTTTTGTCTGTTCCTCCCAGGCTGACAAGGATGGGCTTGCCCCACGTCAGGCCGCCATCGGTCGAGCGGCTGGTGAGAACATACGTATCCACATTGGTGATACCGAGCGACGAAATCAGCCAGACTTTGTGCATGGCATCGTAGGCAACTGCGGGATCGCTGATGCGCTGCAGAGTGCCTCCGGCATAGACGGTGGTACCGGGAAGGAAGCCATGTTTCCAGGTTGTGCCGTTGTCAGTTGAGGTCGCCCAACCAATATTGGAGCTACCGCCAGTCGTGAAACGCCCAACCTGGAAAGCCGAGACAATGGTTGAACCGTAGGAAAACGTATCCGGCTCAACCTCTGTTTTGTGCTGGCTACTTTTGTTGGTATAGGGATCACTACTGAGTCGAACCAGTTTTTCCGCCTGTGGAGACGTTTTCGAGACAGGAGAGGCAAGAGCGGAACCTGTGAAGCCTGTGATTACCAGCGAGAAGGCAATCATCAAACAAATGCCGAGCCCCCACGCACGTCGAGATTGAAATGCCATCGTTGTTTCCTCCTCTTATGCGGCTACCCTCGGCCTGTAGAGCCGACAAGTGGCCTCATAAATGTTGCAACTTTGCAAACAAACACATAACGTTTCGAGGAAAAGAGTTGCTCACCCCTTTGAGCAATGTTGATTGACACCAATAGCATTATAATCCATTTGCATGCATCATTGCCATAGCTTCCGCTGCAAATCAGGAGTCGGCAAAGTATAGCCAGATAGCGACAACAGGGTACCCGCAAGGGGATACCCCTACTATACACGGACATCCGTCTATAGTAGGGGTATCCCCTTGCGGGTACCCTGGCTCACAGCAATAAATCACTAGCTGCCTTCATAACCCGACGTAATAGAAAAGGCGCACCGGCGCATCAATGAACTACGGTCCTGTTAAGACACAGCCGCTGACGTGGTTGTCCCATTCCTGCTGAACGATATATTCATGCCCATTCCACGTGACATTGCTGCCATCGGGATTGACATGACCGAATGTCCAGGCGCACTTGTCACCGATCTCTGAACCGGATGAATCATACCATGCGTTCAGGTGCGGGTCAGTCGCGGCCTCCATCTGCTCGTGCGAGGTTACGTTGATTACGGCATCGGCATCAACATTGTTGTTGGGGCTTTTGCCGCCAGTCCAGCAGGTACCCAGACTGGTACCTACATAGGGCATGGCATCGTAGATGGTCTTGCCAAAATTGCCGTGATAGGCGCACCACTGCGAGAAGCTACAGCCGAAGCTCGTGCAGATGTTCTCACCTTTGGCAGTGAAGACGAAGAAGTTGTTGTGGATGTTGGCAACCCAACCATTCTTGCTGATGGCCTTTGTCGCTTCCTGCTGAATCTGGGCATCGGAGAGCGTCCCACTGGGATAAGCGGAGGTGTCAACCCAGGAACCGCCCAGGCTGGAACTGGTGGGAGCTTTGCCTTTGCTATTGGTGTACTGGGAGTTGTTGTGGTAAAGACCAGAGCCGCCCACATCACCGAAATAGCGCATAATCAGGGCGTTGTAGCCCGGACTGACGAAGGAACCCGTGGGTTCCCAAAAGACAGCGTAGTCGAAGCTTGCACCGGCCATAACAGGTCCTCCATGGTATGAGAGGTTTGTGGTCGGAGCAGTCACATGGTGCTGGATGGTTCCCAGCGCATGCTGGCTCGGTGATGCTGCCTCAACCCCCGCGGCCTGGAAGAGGCTTATGAGCATAAGCCCAAATACCATCATGGGGATGACAGGAAGCATAATGATCCGTCGCTTCATTCGAGAGATACTCCTTTTTGGCTTCAGGTAGTACAATTAGACGCAGAGCAGAGTTTTTGGAAGTGGCTCCTCTGGCAAGTATGCAGCCACTCTCACCTTAGTGTAATCCCCCTACTGCTGAGTACAATCATAACATATTTCTATACAAAAATACAAGGGATGATGTGATATGCTGAAGACAAAAAGGGGATACCTGTGGAATCATTAAGAGATCGTGCGCGTGAATGGGTACGTGCGTACTACAAACAGAGCGCACAGCACCTGGTACGAGCAGAGGAGTGGCTGCTGATTCTCAAGCCTGATGCATCTGAAGAAATGCTGCTTGCGACGCTCACCCACGATATGGAACGAGCTTTTCCTGGGCCTGATAGCCCTGTACTTGACCCGCGGCAAGGCGTTGATAATCCCGTCTATAATATGGCGCACAGCGAACGTTCAGCACGCATCGTCAGCGCCTATCTACAGGAGCAAGGTGCCTCACAGGAAAGCATTGCACAGGTGGCACGCTTTATTCGCGTACACGAGTATGGCGGAGATGATGATGAAAACCTTGTGCAGGCGGCGGACAGTCTTAGCTTTCTTGAAGTCAACGTTGATAGCTTCCTGAAATGGTTGGATACCGGCCATACACAGTGGGATGCCGACACTGTGCGTGCCAAGTTTACGTGGATGTACGAGCGCATTCAGATAGCACAGGCACGCGAACTGGCGCGACCACTGTATAAGGAGGCCATGCGTAAAGTAGAGGGCAGAATATCAACGACATAATTCATGCCCCGGCGGGGTATGAATTATGTCGTTGATATCATTGTTTACACGCTGGCGATTAATCCGGCCAGCAGGGCGGTGCGCGGTGCGACGCTATCGAGCAGCAGGTATTCCTGCGGGCTATGGTCATTTCCGCCGATGGGACCAAGTCCATCAAGTGTGGGGATGCCAAAGGCGGAGGTATAGCTGGCA
>DATGJV010000348.1:0-5003 GCA_035295005.1 Ktedonobacteraceae bacterium
TTGTCCCCTTGATTCTCAGTAACATCAAAAACTTTGAACCAGGTGAAAGCCAGCGGAGATTTGAGCAAGGGCGACAGGAAGCATTGAACAAAGAACAAGAGTTATTAGATCGATTGAAGCAATTACCGGATGGCGAAGAAAAAGCCAACGAGACAAAACGCATGATCAGCCTGATCCGAAATTTCATCGGGTATCGTGAATATCCAAAATACAGCATGGTTCATCGCTACTTCGTGTATAAGCAGGCTTTACTGAAAGAAGCCGAACACCTCGTACAAGCCAACGTTATTCATGAAAAAGAAGATATCTACTATCTCACTTTTCAAGAACTGCGCGAAGTCGTGCGCACACATACACTGGATTACCAGATCATCAGCAAACGAAAAGACGAGTACACATTCTATGAAAAACTCACTCCCCCCCGTGTTCTCACGTCTGATGGTGAAATCATTGCAGGTGAGTACAAACGAGAACGTCTCCCAGCCGAAGCTCTTGTAGGTATGGCTGTTTCTTCCGGAGTAATAGAGGGACGAGCACGCGTCATCTTCCACATGGAAGATGCTGATCTCTCAGATGGAGATATATTAGTCACCTCCTTTACTGACCCTAGCTGGACACCATTGTTTGTCTCCATAAAAGGCCTGGTCACCGAAGTTGGTGGACTGATGACCCATGGGGCAGTTATCGCACGTGAATATGGTTTACCAGCAGTTGTCGGAGTGGAACGTGCTACCAAACGGATAAAAGATGGGCAACGAATTCGCGTGAATGGAACAGAGGGCTATGTAGAAATCCTATAAAGTGGGGAAGTTGTTATCTTCCTCCTTCCAGAGGGTTTAAGTGAAATGGCCCACATGGCTGACCCCGCTTCTCCCCATTGGCTGTAGCGGCTCACGCCCGCCATGTGGTAGAATCATACTATAATAGTTACACAAACCCTATGTGTCAGGAGACAGATCGTCATGCAAAAGCAGACAGGAACAATAGAAATCAAGCGTACTTTCCCGGAGATGCTCAAAGGTGGAGTTATCTGCGATGTAGTGAACGCGGAACAGGCTCGTATCGCGGAAGAGGCTGGAGCCAGCGCCGTTATGGCCCTTGAGCGCGTGCCAGCCGATATCCGCGCACATGGCGGCGTTGCCCGTATGAGCGACCCGGAATTGATCATTCAAATTAAAGAGGCCGTGACCATTCCAGTGATGGCAAAGTGCCGTATCGGGCATTTTATCGAGGCCGAGATTCTCCAATCCATCGGCGTAGACTGCATTGACGAGTCCGAGGTGTTGACCCCCGCCGATGAGCATTATCATGTCAACAAGCACCTGTTCTCCGTGCCATTCGTGTGTGGAGCGCGTGACCTCGGAGAGGCGCTGCGCCGTATTGGCGAGGGTGCGGCGATGATTCGTACCAAAGGTGAGGCCGGTTCCGGCAACGTTGTCGAGGCTGTACGCCATATGCGTACCATCATGGATGGCATTCGTCGCTTACAGATGTTGCCCGAAGAAGAGTTGATGAACGAGGCGAAAAATCTGGGTGCGCCCTATAATCTGGTGCTGGAAGTTGCCCACACAGGCAAGTTGCCCGTCGTCAATTTCTCAGCCGGTGGCATTGCAACGCCCGCCGACGCCGCGCTAATGATGCGCCTGGGTGCCGAGGGTATCTTTGTCGGCTCCGGCATCTTCAAGTCGGGCGACCCCATGAAACGCGCCAAAGCCATTGTGAAGGCCACCACCCATTTTGAGGACCCGGCCATCATTGCCGAAGTTTCGCGCAAGATTGGCGAGCCAATGGTTGGCATCAATGTTAGCACACTGCCCGAAGAGGAGCGCATGGCCCGGCGCGGCTGGTAGGTTTTTCACAAAAGTTGCGAACATTTCTGCCAGCAAGCCGGAGGCTTGCTGGCAGAAATGTTCGCAACTTTTGTATTGCCGGAAGCGGGGATGAGAGGAAGAATAGTTATGCAAGAAACAGAGAATACTTACAACCGAACGTTACGCATCGGCATATTAGCATTACAGGGCGATTTTGCGGCCCATATGAAAATGCTGGCGAATCTGGGAGTTGAGGCAAAAGCCGTCAAACTTCCCGCGCATTTGGACGATTTAGATGGTATAATATTACCAGGTGGTGAGAGTACCGCCATCGGCAAACTTATGGTACTCTATGACATCCGTGATGTGTTGCTGAAGAAAATTCGTGAGGGTTTCCCCGTCTGGGGAACATGTGCGGGCTTGATTTTGTTAGCAAAAGAGACAGATAATGCATTGGCGGGTCAGCCATTGTTGGCTTCAATGGATATAAAGGTTCGCCGCAATGCATTTGGCAGTCAGCGGGAAAGTTTTGAAACAGACCTGTCGGTGCCGGTCTTAGGAGAAGCGCCATTCCACGCATTCTTCATTCGCGGCCCAATCATTGAAAAGGTTGGCCCGGAAGTGGAAGTGCTGGCAACGCTCGACGATGGTTCCATCGTCGCTGTCCGTGAGGGACACCTGTTAGGCACCGCATTTCACCCGGAGGTTTCAGGCGACCCACGTTTTCATCAATACTTTCTCCGTCTGGTAGGGACGCGATAAGCCGCGTCCGCGTAGGGACTGATGTATCGCGTCCGCCTGGGGACTGGATGTATCACGTCCACGCAGGGAGCAATGGATGATACGACCGGTACTGTATGTTGATTTGCCGGGAATCATCTACTCACTTGACCGCCGCGCTCGCAGCAAACAGCACGAGTTCGCCAATTTCGTGTGCTGGCTGGAGCCGCTAGATAATCGTCTGCCGCTGCCACCTATATTACGGAACATCTTTCCGCTCAATCCATCATCGCGAACGTGGATTGCTGAAGACCACTGGCATATTCTGGGCTTTGCGCAGGTGCAGGAACGCCCTCTGCACACGATGTGGGATATCTCCTACTTGGCCTCGATGGTGCAGCGTAATGTCTCCGGTGATGAGATATTGATGGGTCTGCTGGAATATATGTTAGAAATGGCAGGCACCCACGGCATACTCCGTGTATTTGCGAAGGTTGAGGACGAGATACCGGAACAGGAACTCTTCCAGCGTGCGGGCTTCCAACGCTATGCACGCGAGCTTACGTATGTCTACGACCCGTCCGCTACGACTTGTGATGCGGAGGGGGACGAGGACGCGATAAATCGGGTCCCTACACTGCCCTCACTGCGGCGCTGGAATCGCCATTATGTGTGGGGGCTGCATCAACTCTATCGCTCCGTCACGCCACAACGTGTGCAGATAGCGGAGCTGTTGGAGAATAGTGAAGAATTTGCTAAGCTGCACGTTGGCTCATTGCGTGCGTTGCCATCTCCTCTTTCACGAGGGAATGAGAACTACGTCTATGATGCTGGCGTTCGTTTAGGGGCATGGCTGCGGCTCAGCCGTGGAAACGGCTCGGCCCCACACCAGCTCTCGCTCATGGTCCATCCTGAGCATGCCGACCTTGCGGAACCGCTCATCCGGTTCGGCATTCAACGTTTGCTAGAGGGTGGAGTACGGCGCATCTATTGTTCGGTGCGCGAGTACGAATCTTTTGTCATCACCGCTCTGCGCGACAGTGGTTTTGAGCATACCTCGACCAGGGCTATGCTCGTGCGCCACATAGCTTTGCTGGCTATGCGTCCACGCACCGTCCCCCTGCTGGAGCAACGAGTGGCCTACGGCGTGAAGGGCCTGGGGACCGTCAATTCGCGCCAAACAATGAGGTGATGAAACTGCCTATGCAACACACGATCACTGACGATCTGGAGGCTCTGCTAGCGACCCTTCCGCCTGGCATCCACGACGCGGTCAATCGGCTTGACAACCGAAGCGAACTGCTGGAGATCGTAATGGACCTGGGACGTTATGCCGAGGGCCGGTTCCCGGACGGGGAGGTGATCCTAAGTACTCAGCCAGTGACCAGCGCCGACCTCGATTACGTGGCCGGGCGCATCGGTGAATTTGGTGACGACAACCGCGCCGGTATCGAGCGCACTCTGCATCGTATCAGCGCCATCCGCAATCGTAAGGGGAAAATTATTGGCCTGACCTGCCGTATTGGTCGAGCGGTACTGGGCAGCATCGCGCTCATCCGCGATATTGTCGAACAGGGTCAATCCATTTTGATACTTGGTCGCCCAGGTGTGGGTAAAACCACCCTGTTGCGTGAAATAGCTCGCGTCCTCGCGGACGAAGCCAATAAACGAGTGGTCATCGTAGATACCTCAAACGAGATTGCCGGTGATGGGGATATCCCGCATCCCGGCATCGGTCGCGCCCGCCGCATGCAAGTCGCACGCACGGCGGAACAGCACGCCGTGATGATTGAGGCCGTCGAGAACCACATGCCACAGGTGATTGTCATTGACGAGATCGGCACGGAACTGGAGGCCGCCGCCGCTCGCACTATCGCCGAGCGCGGTGTGCAACTCGTCGCCACCGCTCACGGAAATTCGCTGGGCAACCTGCTGGTGAACCCGACGCTCTCCGATCTTGTTGGTGGTATCCAGACCGTAACACTCGGTGACGAGGAGGCGCGTCGTCGTCATACGCAAAAGAGTATTCTTGAGCGTAAGTCGCCGCCCACCTTCGATGTCGTCGTGGAGCAGCAAAGCTGGCAGGAACTGGTCGTACATCGCGACGTTGCCGATACGGTGGACAACATGCTGCGCGGGCAGGTTGTTGTCGCCGAGGAGCGCACCCGCGATGAAGAGACTGGTCGCGTGACCGTGCGCCGCATCTCAGCTGGCGGTATGGAAGTACCAACCTGGGGTGTCGGCGGCTTCGGCTCCATGCGTCCCATCGAGACCAGCACTTTTGACCGCAATGATCGAGGCGAACGGAGTGAGCGGTATGACCGCAATGGCCGTGGGGATAGGGGCGATTGGAATTCGTTCCGTCAGGTTAGTTCGGGGCAGCAGGGTTCACGAGGAGGTGGCGGCGCTAGCAGCGCCGACCGCTTTCGCAACCGGAACTCGGCTTCGGCGCAGGTAAGGGCGCTTGCCCCC
>DATGJV010000349.1:0-3027 GCA_035295005.1 Ktedonobacteraceae bacterium
GGCGAAGTGGGATTGCGGAAGGGCGCGCCCTACCTACTTGAGGCATTGAGTATGTTCCCCCCTGGCGCAATCGATGCGCGACTTGTCGGAACTGTCGCCATGAATCACCGCATTGTTGAAAGGTTCTCCCGCTTCGCGAAATTTGTCGGCGTTGTGCCAAGAAGCGAGATGCCAAAACTATACACGTGGGCGGACGTACTGTGCCTCCCATCCATCTGCGAGGGGTCCGCGACGGCCACATATGAGGCCCTTGCATCCGAGGTTCCAGTAATTGCCACTCCAAATGCGGGATCAGTGATTCAAGACGGGTTCAATGGATTCTTGGTTCCTATTCGCGATCCTGAAGCGATAGCCGATCGACTAAGGCGTTACCAATTGGATCGCTTATTACTTCGCAGACATCGGACTAATGTCGCCTCTATCCGAGACGATATCAGCCTGCAAGCATACGGCGAACGAATTGTTAGTGTAGTCAGCGAGCTTATCAAATATCGAGAGCCAAGCTGTTCTGCCTGAGCAGTATTGGTTAAAGCGCGGGAGAAGAGTGGCCGAGGAAAATGTACATACTATACCTTTCATTAACTGCGGCGTTGACGATTGGAGTGGCGTGCATCGCATACTTCCGGTTTCGCGATCCCTTTCATCCGCTCTTCGTGTTGAGCTTGTTGCTAAGCTGGCCGTATTTTCTTTCGCCAATACAACTGTATCGAACGTCCGTTATCCAACGCTATCTTCCCACGGAGAATATGCCGTTCGCGCAGTTGGTGTTTCTTATTGGCATTGTCAGTCTTCAAATTGGCGTACTCTCGGCAAAACAACCTCGGAGAACTCTCCCGCGGCAATTCACATTCTCGCGCGCCTTACGCGACCGGATACGATTGGCGGGTATAATCCTGGGCATCTGTGGTACAGCGGCATATTTGTACACAGTACATGGCGGTGGAGGCTTCAATGCAGTGTACAGCGATGTGCACGGGCGCAGCTCGTATGGAAGCGGCTGGGTTCGGGACGCATCGTCGCTCCTTGTACCAGGAATTCTCTTTGTCTTGTTGAGCAGCTTTGGAGTGAAGTTACGCTTACGAGATAAGGTAGCACTTCTGTTCTTCGCTGCTCCCCTGGTATTTCAGGGTATCATCGGTTCCTCGCGTGGTGTTACTTTCATGACAGGAATCACGGTTGTTGTTGGCTGGTATATGGTTCGGTCGCGTAGACCAGGGCTTATTATCGTACTAGCCGGTGGCACCCTGTTTTCGGCGCTCATATTTCTGTTGGCCGCGGAGCGCAGTGAATTCTATCTAGGCTCGCACTTTGAACTACAGGCGCCGATAACGGCCATCGAGCAATTCATCCAGAATGACAACCCTGGGCAAGAGTATATCTATGGCGCGGGCTCGGTTATTCAGGCTGCTGAAACAGGAAGATATCAATGGGGTGCTCTATATTTAATACATCTGGTGATCCAGCCCATCCCCCATGAGTGGTGGCCGACAAAATACGAGGATTCGGCCCGCTATTTGGGCATTCCTACCGTTGGGGAGGCGAACTTTGAAAATGTGAACACAATGGGCTGGATGGCACCAGCAGGTGCCGCGGCCGGAATGGTTGCCGACATGTGGGTGCAATTCTGGTGGCTCATGGCAATTCCGCTCTATCTGATAGGGCGTGTCTATGGGCTAACGTGGAGATTGGCGATAACTCGCGGAGGAATATGGACCATCATTTATGTTGTATTGTTAGCCCATTCGATTTTTCTCACACAGCAAGACGTAGATGCGATGCTATTTAAGGTTTTGTATATCGGCAGTTTTACATACGCCCTGTGGCACATATTAGTGCAAAACCTCTGGAGAAAGCAGAGGGTGGGACGCTCTTCTAAGGCATCCTATCTCTATCTGGCACAGGCCGGGGTGGTCAAGTGAAGATTTTGCACGTAGTGCGCGGATTACCGAACTCGTCTGGTACAACGCAAGTTGTTAAGGCGTTGGCCGAGGCGCAAGCGCGACGGGGGGCTAGCGTGGCCCTATGGCTCTGCGAACAACGGGGTGAAGTCCCAATTCTGCCTGATGAGAGCCTCGTACCGTCGCGAATATTTGCGACCTCTCTGCCATTATATCATCCTGGAATATCGCTGCCTTTTGCGCGCGCCGTGTCTGGCGCAGTGAACAAGTTCGATTTCATTCATATACACGCTGTGTGGAACTTCCCGACATGGTGGACCATGCGCACCGCAGATCGGGCAGGCGTACCGTTCATGATTGCTCCACATGGATCTTTTGAGCCGTGGGCGATGCGCCGGCATGCGAGACGCAAGTTACTCTACGCCCGGTATCTTGAACTGCCGCTTATCGATCGTGCTTGGGCTGTGCATGCGCTATCCCCGGCCGAAGTTGATCAGGTCCGCGCGCTTGGCGTGACAGCCCCGGTAGAAATTTTGCCCAACGGTATCGACCTGTCGCCGTTTGACTGTCGAAAGCTGGATCTCTCGGAATGCTACGCGATACCACCAGGTGTGCGCACGGTGCTGTCCTTATCCAGACTCGATCCCAAAAAGGGTATTGATATATTAATTAGCGGTTTCGCACGGTTTTCTAAAGTGATGAAGGATGTGCATCTCATAGTTGCTGGTCAAGACTATCAAAGTGGCTATGCCAGGGTGCTTGTCGATATAGTTAGGCGCAACAGCCTTGATGATCGTGTTCACTTCATCGGCGAGATTCGTGGTTCTGAGAAGTACCAGCTACTGCGCTCGGTCGATGCGTTTGCCTTGATCTCGCATTCGGAGGGTTTGCCGCTCTGTGTGCTCGAGGCAATGGCTGCGGGCTTGCCGGTAATCGTCACGCCGGGATGTCATCTGGAAGACATCGAAGCGGCGGGCGCGGGTTTGATCACCAAAACTGATGCAGGGGAGGTGGCCGGTGCACTTGAAGCCCTTTTTCGGCACAGCGAGATGATAGTTGAAATGGGCGAGGCTGGACGCCGAATTGTTAGGGAGCGTTTCACTTGGCCGTCGATCGTGGAGAGGACGCT
>DATGJV010000350.1:0-4710 GCA_035295005.1 Ktedonobacteraceae bacterium
TGCCACATTCGCAAATTTTCCTGCACGAGGCACCGTTGCCCACGGCAGCCGATATGCGTTTCGATAACGGCGATTGGACGCTTGCCGCGCTGAATGGCGCATCAACACGCTCAGTGGTATTGCCTGGTTGTTGTGCCGCACAAACGCCGTCACCGCTCTGGTTTCACGCGCTGGGAACGCCATTGCTCGATGCTCCGATTGTCTCTAATGGACGCATCTACCTGCTTGCATCTGATGGCTACCTGCACGTCCTGAAAACTCGCGATGGCACGGAACTATGGCGTCTCCCCGTTGGCGGCGAAATGGCGGCTAATGGTCTGGCGCTGGCACATGGTATACTCTATCTTGGACTCGCCGGACATTATATCGCCGCTCTGGATGCCACTACTGGTCAGCAACGTTGGCGCTTTGATACTATCGGACTGGTACGAGCAGCCCCCATAGTTGTTGGACACGAAGTGCTTGTTGCCAGTGGCCCCAATTCTATTACCTGCCTGGATGCTTTCACTGGCGAGGAATACTGGGCGTTCCATTCTGAGGACGCCCTCGCGCAGTTCTGGCCGACAGATACCACTCCTGCTATCGCCAGTGGTGTCGTCTATGTCGCGCTTGGAGCATCCAACGAATTTAACGCGCTCAATCTACAAACCGGGCGTAAAGAATGGGAAGCCGGGCTGCGCGAACGCATGATCGGCGGGCCGGTGCTTGATGAAACGCTGGGTCTGGTGTATGTTGTTACATGGTCGGGTCGTATTGTTGCGCTCGATATGCACACCGGCGCGGAGCGTTGGAATTATTACCTGCCCGGAGGCACGCAATCGTCACCCGCACTTTCGCTAGAAGCTGGACTTCTGTATATTGGTGGTTATAACGGTAGTATGTATGCCCTGGACGCACATACCGGCCGCTTGCGTTGGAGTGTGGCAATGGGTAGCCCGGTGACTGCACCTCCGGTAGTGATAGCAACAGCAACACAGCTATTACTCATTGTAGCCACCCAGGGAGGGATGAGTGTAGTATTGAACGCACAAACGGGCCAACAACGCTCTGCTCTGCACCTGGGAGAGTTGCGAGCCGCTCCCATCGTGGCACAGGGCATCCTGTATCAGGCATCGCTCGGTGATCAAGGGCTATTTGCTTTCAAACTCTAGACAAGATAGCGTAACATATATGCGTAAGCAACGAAACAAAGCATCATTGCCGAAAACATCCTTTTTAAAAGCAAGAAGGATGCGCCGCCTTCTGCTCATTTTGAGTGGCTGCTTTGTACTGGTGCTGATTGGTGCCAGCTTCGCTTATGTCTACCTGCGCCCGAAACCTCCAGTTGCCCATCCTAAAAAAGTCATTGCAGGTCCTACGTTTCGACCGGTAGTGGGTGATGTGAACGATCCAGAGGTTGACGATGATGATGTGACCGTGCAACAATCCCTCATCCCTGCTTTTCAATTCAAACGCGGCGGTTATACAATTAGCGGTACCGTGGTGGATGCACATTCAAAGCAGCCGGTATTTGGCGCGGTAGTATGGATAGACCTGCCTGTACAGGTAGGGCAACCGACCACTATTCCATTAAACACCGTCACCGATGCGCAAGGAAACTACCAGTTCATTCACATCGCGCCGGGCAACTATACCCTTGTTGCGAGCCGCTATTACAATATCGGCGATAATCGCTATTACACCGAGCGTATATTTTCATCCGTCGTTCTCACCGGCAATCGTTCCGGCGTGACGTTGCCACTTACCCCCATCTCCATTTCTGGCAGTCGTTCTGTGCCACCTGGCAAAGCTAAAAACATCATCTTGATAGACCTGCGTGGTTTCTATGCCACCTCGTTATTGGATGACCCGTTGTTGCTTGATGAGACGCGCAATTTCCGTGCATTTTTGCAGCATGCCACTGTCCAACCTTCGCTCTGGCTGCCTTATGGTTGGCGTCCGCTCGATCAGTATGCTTTGCTGACAGGCAGCTATCCGCAGTGGGCGACCTATGACCCCTGGCCGCACGTGGTTCCCTGGGGTATACCCGATAATATTGATACCACCTTCTGGTTTACTGGTGGACGCGGCGCACATCTTTTCGGGCAAGAATCCATCTTCGATGTTGCCAAAAGCTATGGTATGCAAACGGGCGTCGTAACCAGCAGCGACTATCTGTTAAGTGACGCAACGACTCGCGGCCTCGATCTCCTCCAACGTTCCAGCACGTTTACTCAGGCAAACTGGCTGACACAGATGAAAGAGGAGATATCATCCGGTCAAACACAGTCGAACGGCTTCCTGGTGTATAGCGAACTGGCTCCCTTATCGGCAAGCGATACCACATCCAGTCCTGATGCACAGGGAGATGATTACCAGCAAGCGTTGCTGCTCGCCGATCAAACTTTTGGACAATTGCTCACCTGGTTAGCTCAGCAAGGGCTTTTGCAAAATACGCTGATCGCCCTGACAACGAGCCAGGCGGAAGCCAATCATAGTTTCGCCGATAATTTTTATGGCATGGGCAGTACAGGTCAGGGAACAAGTAAACAAACGCTGCTTGCCCTCTCCGGTCCCGGTCAATGTGCCGCTGCTACTGTCCTGCAGTCCAATAATTCAGCGTTTAGTATTGCGCCAACGCTCATGCATGCCATTGGCTTACCCGCACCGGCGGAGGCACGTATGCCATTTGTTCCTTCTCAACATACGGAAGGAGGGTGTTCCTGATGCTCTCAACATCAAATCAATTCATTATTTTGTCACGCTGGCGTTCGTTGCTGGCAGTTAAGGGAAGGCCGGCCCGTTTTCTTACGTGCGTTTGTCTTGCGTTGTACCTGGCATTGATGGTCAGTTCGTGCGCATTACCGGGCCAGGCACAATCCCAGCCGCCTGATCCACGCTTGAAGTTGTTTCATGTTCTCTCAACACGTATCTTAACACTAGATTCGCAGGCCGAAGTAGACGGTACAATCATCAATACGGATACCTATAAGTATCCCTTTGACGTTTCAATTGTCGCGACATTCTACGATCTACAGGGCAATGTAATAGGCCAGGCTACGGGTATAGCGGAAGACGTATGGCCCGGCACGACGCGCCCCTTTACGCTTCAGGGACAGGTGGATAGCGCAAAATACAGCCATATGGTCGTAGTACCTGTCTCGCTGCGTGAGCGCCGTATTGAGCGAAATTTACCTACGCCTCCACCTGTGGTGCCATGAAAACGATAGTGCGATCAATTGGCAGAAGCCTCTCCTTTGCACTCTGGAGTTTGCGCCGCAGCGGAGGCCAGATGATACCCGTTGGAGTAGCTTTCCTGTTGCTGGTAGGGGCTGTCCAGCTTATTGGCACGTTGCACGATGTGTCAAGTTCGCTTGCCCGTCAGCAAATTGCACACAGCTGGCGCGATTCGTATGACCTCTTTGTGCGTCCCCCGTCAGCCGTTAGTCAGGCCGAGCGTGCTACCGGCTGGGTTGACCCGCAAAGTCTACTGGAAGATTATGGCGGTATCAGTGATGCGCAAATTGCTACCATCCGCTCGTTACCGCATGTTACGCAAATGATGCCGTTTGCCACTGTCGGGTGGCAGGGCATGAATGTTGTGGTGCCAGTCTCTCTTGCGCAAAATGGCATCTATCGTATCTCTGCACGCTGGAATGGGCAGCAGCAATTTGATACAAACACCGTGTATTATGTTGATGTTACAGACCTGAAGCATCTCCTGAGTGAGCCGACCATTGCCAGCCCCATTGTGCAGCACCTGCTCATGAATAGCCCCACAACGCCGGTGGTTTTTCAGATGGCGGTTCCTGCGGTACAGGCTGTTGTAGGTATACCAGCTATGCAGCAATCGTTATTCCGCTCAACTTTATTGCAAAATGCTCTGCCAGCAGCGTCAATACATCTCTCAGTGTCCGTTGAGAAATTGAACGGTACTCTGAGTAACTTACCCACGTGTGTCAGTAATACGGCCTGTTGGCGCACTGAACAGGTTCAATCGGGACCATTGAGCTATCAAAGCAACGGTGTGCAATTGCTGCGCTACTCAAGCACGCGCTATTCCGCGACAACCCAACAAATTGCGTCGGGCCAAATTTCCGTAGACTCGCTCGGCTCAGATGAGCAAGGGCCACTCTATCGCACCTTGCTTGCTGAACATATCGCGCTCCCTGGAAACGCCGACAACGCCCTGTCACAGGCCACCGTTTCATCTACTACCGGTCTGCTTCCATTGAGCACGCCGGAGCGTATGCCCCTCATGCCAACTGCCGTTCGCTTTATTCCGCTTGCTCAAGCCTGTGCAATCAATGGCATGAGTTGTTATAGCGGCCTGTACATTCGCTTGAGCGGCGTGGATCACTACAGCCAGCAGAGCCTTGCCCTCTTACAGGCAACTGCGGCGGCCATTACCGCTCGTACCGGTCTCTACGTGGATATTCTCGACGGTTCATCAACACGCACCGTCTCAATCATGTCGCCCACTAACGATACAAGCGTATCCTTACCTTCCACGTGGCGCGTTGTCGGCGTCGCGGTACAAATTGTGCATGGCGTTGACACACTGCAAGAAACCCTGCTCATCCTCTGCTCATTTGTTTGCCTGCTCGCCATTGGCGCATCCGGCGTATTGATTGGCATTGGGCGCAAAAAAGAGGTTCTACTGTTACAACAAATCGGCTGGTCTCGCTCTCTCATTGTCTTTATTCTGCTACTGGACGCGCTTATGCTCTG
>DATGJV010000351.1:0-9521 GCA_035295005.1 Ktedonobacteraceae bacterium
ATTGAGGGGCCAATCCCGTTTTTTGCTCTGTGTGAACATCATGCCTTTCCTTTTCATGGTCATGCTTATATTGGGTATATCCCCCACGAACACATCATCGGCATTTCCAAGCTCACGCGCCTCGTCCGGCTATTTGCCAGGCGTTTTGCCGTGCAAGAACGGCTGGGAGAGCAGATTGCTACCGCCTTCAATGCGATGCTCCAGCCACACGGTATCGCGGTGTATCTTGAGGCACATCACCTGTGTGCTGAGATGCGGGGAGTTCGCGAAACTAGTTCATTGACGCGCACGACGGTGTGGCGGGGGGAGTACGAGAGCAATTCGTCGCTACGGGTTGAATTCTTGCTCGCCTGTGGAACGGATATGTAGTATGGGACAACTGTGAGCTTCAGTATGTAGCGTGGAAGACAGAGCAAGCTGCTGAACATGTTGATCCGTACAGAAGTAAAAATCAGTTGGGTTCACATCCATCTTTTTTGGCTGTGGCTGGCTGATTTTTTTGCATCTTTCCTCTTATCGGTGTTGATGAAAGACAGTCCGTATTTCCCAAACTGACGGATTGTTCCATTTGCTGCCCAGGTAGACTGAAAGAAACGAGACCGAAAGGAGCCATGCTATATCGAAAGCAAAAATGGAGTATAAGCCGCTGCGAATGAAGCTTGTTCAGGATATGCTCAAAGAATTACGTGCAGAAATTTCTCCGGATGCCAAAATACTTGATTTTGGCTGTGGAGATGGCGAACTTGTCCACCAGTTTCGAAAACATGGTTTTCAGGCCTATGGGATTGATATCGTTGATTACTATAATGATGTACACCGGCAGTGCCAGGAAGAGGGGCATGTGATGGCAGATGAAACGGTATTTTCTACCGTTGATTTGCCTGATTATAGGCTCCCTTTTGCGGATAGTACATTCGATTGTATTTTCAGCTTCCAAGTCTTTGAACACGTGCAAAAAAGGCGCTCACCCTGCCAAAGGGATATCCAAATCCCCTGGCAGGGATAACAGCTTTTTGGGAGCCGTTTGTGCTGTTGTTTCGCACGCTACTTAATTTCTATGACAAAAGCCTTTCTGGCATAGCCATTAAGAACAGGATCGAAGGTGATGCTGTGTAACTGCCTCACGTATATTCCTCATAAGCGTTCCTGGAATCTTTCGGGAACTGTGCCGCAACATTCACCTGCCACATTGAAAGTAGTTTGGATATGTGTCTTTCACAGGGAGGGAAAAAGATGCATCACTATTCATTTCCTATGCGACCCCGGCTTCTGATTACGTTCTACACTCTTGTCGTACTCCTGATGCTGTTATTTCCGGCGACGGCCTCCGCTCGATCCACTTCAGGCGGCTTCTACCAGCAGACAAACTTGACCTCTGACATCTCAGGAAAGGCACAATTCACCGATAAGAACCTGGTCAATCCCTGGGGTATATCCTTTGCTCCAGGTGGCCCATTCTGGGTCTCAGACGAAGGAACCGGTCTGTCCACGCTCTATAATGGGAGTGGAAAGCCGCAGCCGCTCATTGTCACGATTCCACCGGCTCCTGGTGGCACAGTAGGTACACCAACCGGCACCGTCTACAACAGTACACCGGGTTTCGTTGTCACTGAGAACGGGAAATCCGGTGCCAGCCTCTTCCTGTTTGACTCCCTGGATGGCACGATATCGGGCTGGAGTCCAGGTGTAGATGCGACCCATGCCATCATCGCCGTGAATAACTCCGGCAAGGCGGTGTACACTGGTCTTGCTATCGGCAACAACCGGTCAGGCACCTTTCTCTATGCCGCCAATTTCGCTGCTGGCACCATTGATGTCTTCGATAAGAATTTTGCCCCTGCTACCTTGCACGGCTCCTTCAAAGATGCCAGTATTCCAGCAGGCTATGCCCCTTTTAACATCCAACTGGTTGGTAGCAACCTCTACGTCATGTATGCACGGCAGGATCGCAAAGCGGGTGTAGGCAACGGTTTTGTGAACATCTTCGACACCAATGGCAATTTCATCAAACGCCTCATCTCACACAGCAAGCTCAATTTGCCCTGGGGTGTGGCAATGGCTCCTGCCAACTTTGGGCAGTTCAGCAACGATTTACTGGTCGGCAATTTCGGTAACGGTCGCATCCATGCCTTCGATCCTTCGACAGGTGCGTTCCTGGGAACATTGGACGATAGTTCCGGCAAACCAATTGTCAATGGTCATCTCTGGACGTTAGTCTTCGGGAATGGTGGTCAGGGCGGCCAGACTAACCAGCTCTTCTTCACCGCCGGTATTCAAAATGAGCAGCATGGTCTCTTCGGGATCCTCACAGCTATGTAGACGAAGCATCCCGACGTGGCGAGTGACCACTGATTTCTGCCACGAATACTGAAAAGATCAGAGGTACCCGGAAGACATCGCTCCGTGGTTCGAGCGATGTCTTCCGGGTACTACCCCGTTCAAGCCTCAACATCCTCAATGTGATTGCGGTGGACACCGGTACTGATAAACCCCGGCCACGGGATGGAAGATATTGCGTTCACAGTAGCAAAAACCCTCAGACGATCGAGGTGTTTAACACCTGGACGAGGAATACACACAATAGACGACGCCCGCCGGTGCTTTACTTCACCAGAAACAGAACCAGCGTGAACATTCGTAAAGGTGTAAGTGAAGTTGACCCGTTTCCAGTACTTCCGGCAATCCGGGAGGTGTACGATGCTCAACCTTGACACGAAGCTACCAAACACAGGGAGACGTTTTTCAACGTCGGCAACGCATAGGAATAGGGATTGGATGTCGGGAAAGAAAACGGCGTGTATGGAAGCAATAGTGAAAAGCGTAGGAACAGCCAGAACCACTGCAGGAGGCGTAGCCTCCTGCACCTCCATCCCCGCAGACGCGTGGTCAACATGCATTAGCAAGCGTGTTGGGTGAGGGTCCGGTGAGGACCACCGAGGGAGTCACTGTCAAAACCCACGACCCAGACGTGGCTTGCCGGGGCTGCAGCCACTCCAGCCAGCGTGTTGATCGTTGCGCCAGGGCCGGGGCTGGCGTGTACTAGCCACTGGCTGCCGTTCCACTGCTCGGTCAGCGTGTGGAACGGCCCATAGCGACTGTTGCTGTAAGTTCCCACCGCCCAGATGCTGGTGGGCGAAATTGCTGTCAGAGCGTACAGGAAGTTGAAAGCTGTACCAGGGTTGGGATCTGGCACCAGGCTCCACCGTGACCCATTCCACTGCTCGACTACTGTATTGGCTGTCAACGCATTATCTGCCACAGCGTAACCAACCGCCCAGGCATTCGCCGTAGAGAGTGCTGTCACCGCGAGCAGGTAGGTGTGGAATTGCGACACATCTGGACTCTTGACGATGCTCCACTGACTGCCATTCCACTGCTCGATGAGGCTCCGGTCTTGACCACGACTGTTGGAGGAGTCTCCCACAGTCCAGACAGTGCCGGAAGATAACGCCGACACGCTCCAGAGGACGTTGGCATATGCTCCGGGGTTGGGTCCAGGCACGGCGCTCCAGCGTGTCCCGTTCCACCGCTCGATCAAAGTCTGTTCGATCCCATGAGCATTCACAGCGTTTCCCACTGCCCAGAGAGTAGTGGGCGAGACCACTGCTATTCCATGCAAGCTGGAACCGATCCCGACGCCAGGGCTGGTAACAACCGTCCATGCCTTCCCATTCCAGTGTTCGATGAGCGCCTGATTGTTCCCATTGGAACCGCCATAGGTTCCCACGGCCCAGACGTTGGTGGCCGAGACGGCGGCCACATCATACAGGATGTTGTAATCGCTCGTGACATTGGGGCTGGCGACGATCGTCCATGCCTTCCCATTCCAGTGTTCGATAAGTGTCTGGTTGTTCCCATCCACATTGATATCCCCTCCGACTGCCCAGACATCAGAGGCTGAAATGGCGGTCACGCCATACAGCAGGTTATCCGCTCCGCCGTTCGGGCTAGACACGACGGTCCATCCACCACAGGCGGCAGAAGCCGAGAAGCCTGTGCCTGCATTCATGAGGAAGGAGGAAGGGTGAGTCTGGCCTGGGCCATTCGCTACTTCCTGGCCCGACCAGATAGGGCATCCACGCGAAAAGCCAGCGCAACATCAGCCCACTTTGTGACCAGAAGTGCGCAGGAGCCAGGACGGGATCAGGATCGTGTGCGGCTGGTCCCGTAGGTGCCCGAAGGGGCCCGATCTGCATTGGCATAGCGAGCGCCCGACCATGCTCCCTTTGGGGCAAGCGCCTCGATTCGCTGCAAGTCATCTGGGGAGAGGGTGATCGCGCAAGACGCGCCGTTCTGCTCCAGGTTCACCCGCCGCTTCGTGCCAGGAATAGGCACGATATCCTCCCCTTGCGCCAGCAGCCAGGCCAGGGCTAACTGCCCTGCCGTGACGTGCTTCTCTTCGGCCAGGCGGCGCACCTCGGCCACGAGCTCCAGATTGCGCTGGAAGCTTTCCCCCTGGAAGCGGGGATTGGTGCGTCGGAAATCGTCCGGAGTGAAATCATCAGGGCTGGTGATCTGCCCGGTGAGAAACCCGCGCCCCAACGGACTATAGGGCACGATCCCGATCCCGAGCCGACGCGCGGCGGCCAGTACCGCATCTTCGAGGTCGCGCGTCCACAACGACCATTCGCTTTGCAGCGCCGCGATCGGGTGGGTGGCCGCCGCCCGCTCCAGGCTATCAACGCTGGCCTCCGAGAGCCCCAGGTAGCGCACCTTCCCGGCCTGCACCAGTTCTGCCATCGCCCCCACGGTGTCCTCAATTGGGACATCGGGGTCGACGCGGTGCTGGTAGTACAGGTCGATGTACTCGACGCCCAGGCGCATAAGCGACGCATCGCAACAGGCTTTGACGTAGGCCGGGCGGCCATTCGTGCGCAGGCTCCCATCATCGGCCCTCAAGCCGAATTTGGTCGCGAGGATGACCTTGTCCCGCCACTCAGCTATGGCGCGTCCAACCAGGCGTTCGTTGTGCCCATCACCGTACACGTTGGCCGTGTCAAGGAAGCACATACCCAGCTCGATGGCCCGGTGAATGGTGGCGATGGACTCCTGTTCATCTGCCAGTCCATACGACTGTGACATCCCCATGCACCCCAGACCCAGGGCTGAGACGACCAGACCCTGTTGGCCAAGCGCACGGGTGGGGATCATAGCGTCCAACATGGTAAGCTCCTCTCCTGATCACTCGCTGAAACAGTTACGGTGCGGGCAGCACCGGGGCGTAACGAATTTCGAGCATCAGTACGCCGGTCTCTGAACGCCACGGCCCGTGTACCATGCCAGGCGGGCGACAGGCATACATCCCCTGTCGAAAAGTTTGCGCGAGATGCAGGTCTGTCAGATCACCCTCAAGGATGAACACTTCTTCCCAGTAATCATGCACAGCGGGACCATTGGGGGACGTATCTGTGCCAGGTTCATAGCGGGTTAAGCCGGTGTACGATTTCGTCGCAGGATCGCTCGAAAGCACCTGTTGCCAGATACCAGTGACCTTGCCACCGGCGGGAAGCCATGGCGCACTGGGAGCGTGAAACTCGTACTCAGGTTTCGGCATAGGTCGCTCACTTTCACACACTGGAACACGACAAGACTCCATCGGGCGCATTCCACTTCGCATCAACAGTATACACTGTTTTGAAGGCTATGCGCTTTTTAGGAACAGGACGTGCGTGTGTCCATTACCGAACAGCCTGAACAGGCATGCCATGTGGTATGATCAACAAAGGTTATGTTTGAATAGTTCCCCCACCCATCATGAAGATGGTGAGGTCGGTCTGAGAAAGGAGACCCCCATGTCGCGCTTTGTTTTTGCGGGTGAGAGCGATGATTACCGGCGGCGCAGGGAAGATCTGCTCGCCGCGGAGATCGCGCTGAAGGACCAGGTGGAGCGCGTGGCGGAGATGCGTCGTGCGTTGCCACCTGGCAGGCGCGTTCCGGACTATGTTTTTCGCGAAGGGGCACCCGATCTCGGCCAGCATGACCCGGCGGACGTGGCCGATGTGGCGCTCGCCGACCTCTTTACCGACAGACACGACACGCTGATCGTTGATCACCTGATGTTTGGGGCCGGGGACGACGAGCCGTGCGTGATGTGCAGCATGTGGGCTGACGGCTACAACGCGGTCGCGCCCATATCATGCAGCGGGCGAGTTTCGTGCTGATGGCAAAGGCGGAAATCGGCACACTGCGCACCTTCGCACGGCAGCGCGGCTGGGAGCGCATGCGCCTCCTCTCCAGCCACGACAGCACCTTCAATCGCGACCCTGGCACGGAGAACGCCGACGGCTCTCAGAATCCCGGATTGAGCGTTTTCACGCGCACGCCAGACGGTGGAGTCTTTCACCGCTATACGATCGGCGCGGAGTTCGATGAGCAGAACAACCGCGGCATCGACCCCTATACTCCCGTCTGGAATCCGTTCGATCTCCTGCCTCAGGGGCGCGGCGACTGGTACCCGAACCACGGCTACATGCAGCGCCATCAGCACGTGCATCAGGATAGGACCGATTGAAGCAGCGCAGGTAAGACAACAATTCGCCTGTCTTCATCATCAAAACGGTCCCAGGAGGCTGGAGCTGTTTATGGTATCTGCACTTGCTACTTGCTGCATGAAAGCTGGTTTATCCTTTCTTCAGTGCAGCATCGCTGGTTGCCAGAGCGACCACGGTGGTCGCTCTGGCAACCAGCGATGCTATGGAGTGGCCTGGGTAAATGCATCAAGCAGTACACGTTTCTTTGAAGACGATACCTGGCGATACTGAGGCACTCTTTGCTGAAGGAATGCGTGCCTTGAGTGAGGACTCAATTCCATTCCTATGCTCATACCCCCTGGAACAATCCTGCGCGAGACACCCCCGCCGACGTGGCGGATACTCTCCTGGTTGCCTCACGAGAAATCTGCCTTTGTGAACGCATTGTATCTACTTCCTGTCTTTTTGGCGAGGGGAGATTGGCGACGTTGTGGCCTTGCTGAACAGGCAGAAAATGATTCACGCAGAGAGCGTTTAAGTGAATGGGACAAAGTAAGATTCTTCGTGTGGCAATGCGATTATGCCGCCATGCGTGCGGCCTTCACTTCCGAGTGGAGTAACGGTTCGGTTGAATCGCAGGTTAACTGCTGAAAACTGCAATAACGACTGATGTTCGGTCGCGCCAATTTTGACCTCTTACGCTGCACGTCCTGCGTCACGCCTAATTGCTTCTTTCTTTGCGTTCGTTATCCTCATCCACTGCTCTTTTTTATTCCCTCGGAGGATGAGCCACATTTCTCTTGACAAAAACATTTCAAAGAAGGCAACTATCCCTGGCATCTGTTGAACTTTCCCAAACGCACGGAGGCGGCAGTGGTGGTGCATGACCACTTGACCTTACTGGTCATGGGGCTGACGACCGCTTTTCGCTTGTGGCACAAGCAGCAAGCGAGCGCTCCCACGACCCTCACTGCGGTCCTCCCACCGCTGAGTTCCGCTTTGTTGGGTGGCGAAGGCATCGCCCGCTGGCGCAAACGCTTACACGAAGAAAATCGCGATAAAATTATCGTCTTTATTGGACACACTACGGGATTTTCCATCTCGCCGAATTTGCCATTTTAACTCATCTTCCCCTCCGCATTCTCCCCTCCTCGCTCGGTTCTACACAAGCTGTTCTTCTGCGCTTTGGCATCAGCCCCTGAGCCTTATATCACAACGTCAGTAAGTCTGAAACAGCACTGGACTGAGGAGATAACCTGATGTTATGATACGTTTTGACACGCCTATTCAGATTTCTGTACCAATCGAGGTCTTTCGTCTTGTTTGAAAGACATAGCTAGATGTAGCAACAAAGGAGGCTGCTATGACAACAGAAGTATTTCGCTCCGCGCCTGAACCTGAGAAACACCTCGCGCACTATTCCCTGCTCGATGCCCTGCTCGCCCGCCGCTCTCGCCGCTTCGGAAAAGGTATGCGTTTGAATGGCGGGCCACTGGCCTATGAAAGTGTACACGAGCCAGAACCATTGAGTCTGCTGGAAGAGGCAACGCTTGCCTTTGCCGCCTGCGGCATCACTGGCTACACCATGGCAGAACTACCATATGACACGGGCAACGTTGCTGAGGCAGGTGGCGGCAATATCATCGTGAACTTTGTCGGTCGGACGGGGTTCAGTGCGGACGCTGCGCATCTGGTGACGCTTTTCGTGATGAATGACGATGGCGTCTGGTTGCTCAAGCGACCCCAGGACTACCCCCGTCTGGATGTGCCTGAACTGGTTAAGGCGGCACGTGAACAACGCTGGTTGGACTTGTACGAGAAGAGCCGTATCCGCATTGCTAACCAGCGTCTTGATGTTCCTCGTGAACCTCCATTTGTCCCCCCTTTTAATAAGTGGTCAGCGAATGTGCGTGGTAGCACTTACTTCCTCCCAATTGCTGAGCTCAGCGGCCTCTTTATCAATGTTCTGCTGGCAGCATTTAGCGAGGATGTGGCGTATTTCATTGTGGATGATCGCAATAATTTTCGACCGGCGGGCATCGCCAGGTTCGCCCGTTCGAAGGGAGGCTACCTGCACGATAATTTGAAAGAAGGCCATGCGGCACCGTTGAGCTTACTCGAAACATGGATGTATGAGTTTGCAGCCGTCGAGCAGGGAGCTATGCTCCAGAATCTGGCACTCGCGACAGCCGCTCTGAGACTCGGCGGATTTCCCCATCTGGCGTCTCATCCCTCTGGCTGGTTTCAGGCACTTGACTTTCGTTTGGCGGATCTTCCCTTCTCTCGTACTATTGGAGCTGGACTGCTTACGAAAAAGCTGTTGCAGGTACTCAAGAAGGATATTCCCATGCCGACAGCGGTTGGGCTTGAGCGAGATGATCGGATACTCATCAAGCCCTTCTGCCCGCCATATTATCGCACGATGGAGGAAGCCGTCCTGGCGTTTGTGGACTACAAATATGCCCAGGGACAGGGCACGTTGCGCGATGGTGGAGCAGCCAGCAACTGGCAGGATGGTGCAAAGGTTCAGGCAGGCATTCCTCGCTACTCCGATCAGACTATTGCTGCGACGATCGCCTGCTGCGAGTATATCTATGTACGCTATGGCCGTATCCCGGGAACGAACGGGCCATTGCGCACCCTGATGGCGTACCAGGCACACCATCTGGACGCCGATTTCTATCAGAAATTTTACCGTCCCGAAGTTGTTTGAAAGAACGAAGAACAGCACTGCATGGGCAACTTGACGATCTGATAACCCTTCAGCGAATTGCATGATGGTAAACAGGAATAATCTCCATGGAGCTAGAACAGGCTATCCAACTTTGGGGAACAGAGTGGCAAACATTGCATCGTGGAACAGCGTCGGCAGCCTCATCGCGCATCTTGATAAAGGTACTGCTGTCGTCTAGCCAGCAAGCAGAAGTAGGTTCGCCAACAGTAATTCATGCGCTGAGGCGCACCACGGCCCACGAAAAAGTGCAATACTTTGACGAGGGAGACGACGTCAGAGATCGGTTTGATGCTAGCACTGCGAGCCTGTCCACCAGT
>DATGJV010000352.1:0-4195 GCA_035295005.1 Ktedonobacteraceae bacterium
ACGACCAGGATGATGCCTTCGATAAATCCCAGCACAAAAATGAACGCCAGAAAGAGGCCCAGCGAATTCGCGACCGAGATGAGCAGCGTACCGATGCCTGTCACCAACAGTCCGTACACAATCAGCGTACTACGCCCGATGCGGTCTGACAGGCTGCCGAAAATCGCCGATAACGCACCGATGAGATTGCTCGCTAACAGGAGCAACGCATAATTTGAGACGGTGAGACCAAAGTAATGCAAGACATACGGCGCTACAGAGGGAAGGACATACGACTCGTAATAGAGCATGATCGTGGCGATAACCGCCAGTGCGAGATACCAGATGCGTCGGCCGTTGCTGGGATAGTGTTCAAGGTTGCGGTGGCCGACTCCAATGTTCAGAGTACTCATTGTAAACCTCCTGAATGCTTCGTTGCAAAAACAACCATGGCTTGCTAACGGGTCCGCACTACGAGCCAATCATGAAAGGTACCGTGCCAACAGAAATCTCTATTGGATGTTGCTTCGCTTATATTTCGGATTTCTGGTCAGATGGTGCTTTAGCGCCTGTTCTGGGCAGCAATTGCGCGTGAAAGTAATCGAGTTGCGCGGAGGTATAGGTTTCCAGATCAATATCCGGGGCAAAATGCCACGTCTTATGCAGACTCCACAGATGCCCCAGACCAAGCACGTTCGCCGCCAGCACACGCGGCTCTAGAATATCCGGCCTGAACACACCCGCCCGTTGCCCTTCTTCAAATAGCATAAGAAAGCGATTATCCAGGTTTTTAATCATATCAAGCATACGCCAGCGCGTCTCATGTGGTAAGGTTGAGCTATCGCGATACATAATAATCAAACGCTTTGACCCTTCATCCAGCGAACGATAGAGTTCGCGCACAATATAATCAAAACGCTCAAGGGGATCGGTGATGTGATTGGCCTGATTGAAAAGGTCGAGGTGAAGGGTTGCGACTTCCTCACAACAGGCCAGCAAAATGTCTTCTTTGCTGGCGAAAATATAGTAGATGAGTCCGGTGCTAATGCCAGCCGCGTGCGCGATATCCGGCATTGACGTTCCATGAAAGCCCTTGCGACTGAAGAGATCGCGTGCGGCACCGATGATTTCCTCACGACGTGTATCGCGAATAGTTCTCGTGTTCATGCCTTCTACTCCTATCATCCATCGTTGGACGCTGTACGACACTGCCGTCTTATCTGGCGCTCTGGCATTCACCTTGAACAGAGCATATCATATTTTGAATGAACATTCAATAGAATTTTTGCCAGATTACAGGAACCTGTGCAGAATATCCGCTTCGGTAAATAATCGCCTGTTGAAATTGTTGTGTTTTTTCACAAATTGTCGTATACTTCCTTCAGGGGGAAAACTGCTCAAGCAAGCCTATTTCTACGCAGGATGCACACCAAATGGCAAGTGTTGAATTCAGTCTGCCTCTGCAAGTCGCCCATCATGCTACAGTTCAGTTTGTAAAGGAGAATCCTATGTATCGAAGGAGACTGATTCTCATCTCCGCCATCCTGCTGGCCCTACTGGTCGGTATGTTCCACGTATCCAGCGCGGCTCGCGCCGCTTCGGCAGCACCCCATATCACCTGCAAGCAGTGGAATTACGTCAGCAGCCCCAATCCAAGTATCTATGGCAACTATTTGAGCGGAGTAGCCGCCATCTCTGCCAGTGATATTTGGGCCGTTGGTAGCCAGTTTAATAACATTGACAACAGCCTGACGCTGGCCGAACATTACGATGGCACACAATGGAGTGTGGTGTCCGTTCCTGCGCCAGCCGGAGCGGTAGAGGAAGATTTGCTCAACATAGTCGCTGTCTCTACCAGCGATGTCTGGGCAGTCGGCTACTATTTTGACAACAGCTATACCTCTCATACGCTGATCGAGCAATGGAATGGCAGCGCATGGAGCATCGTTCCCAGCCCCGATCAGGGCAGTAGTGGTTCCAGTCTGTTTGGAGTAGCCGCCATCTCCGCGACAGATATCTGGGTGGTCGGAACGTACCAGGACAGCAGCTCCAACACCTACACGCTCACGGAGCAATGGAATGGCACCGCATGGAACATTGTTGCTAGCCCCAATGGCAGCGGACAAAGCAACACCCTCATTGGTGTCACTGCCATTTCCAGTAGTGCCGTGTGGGCGGTGGGCTACGAATCCACTTCAACGCTTGTTGAAAAGTGGGATGGCACCGCGTGGAAGATCGTTACCAGTGCTAGCCGCACGGGGAGTAGCAACTACCTCACCGGTGTCGTCGCCGTATCCAGTAAAGCCCTCTGGGCAGCCGGATATTCGATTAACTCAACAACAGCGCAATATTCCACCTTGATGGAAAAGTGGAATGGCACCGCGTGGAAGATTGTTGCCAGCCCCACGCCATCTTCGACCTCTAACCTCAATATATCGGGAATAGCGGCTCTTTCCAGTAGCAGTGTCTGGGTGGTTGGCTGGGACCAGAATACACAGGGAAAGACGAAGCCAATCATCGAACATTGGAATGGCTCGCAGTGGAGTCTTGTTCCCGGCGCAAAGGTAGGCTCGTTTCAGTATGAACTGGTTGGTATCACCAGAGTCCCTGGAACTTCGACGCTCTGGTCGGTGGGATTACTCTTCGGAAACACCGGATATCAGACCATCACCGAGTACTACTGCTAAGCCAGCACTATCGCCGGGCAAGCTTTGGTGCTTGCCCGGCGATAGTACTGGACATCTCTAGCGTGAGAACGCTACTATGGTAATGTACCCACGTTAACCTGGATAAGCCCGCTCGATGGATACGTCCAGCCGAGGGCTTTGTCTACCGCCGGGCTGAGATCAATGCTGGATTGGTTGGTTATTCCTTGATCGTAGGTTCCTTCGCGCAACCAGCCGCCGTTATGTGCATTATAGCCATCTGCTCCACCACCACAGGTCATCCCATCGTTATTGAGCGATGCACCGGTGGATTCTGAACACCCTTTCGGAAGGGCAGTCGGCCAGTTACCATCGGTGAAATTGCCTGTAGGCGAGTAGCCGGAGGGCTGAAAGAACGGTAGTCCATTGTGAGCATAGAGCAGATAATAATAGATTCTGCGCAGATTCTTGCCATTTGGACAGATGCCATTGACCAGAGGATTGCTGGTCGCATCTGGCTTAATCAGCGTAGGCGAGACGGGGCAACTCGATGGCAGCTTTGCGCTCGTGCCATTGGCATCCCACCAGTTATCGTCTTCATTCCAGGGACCTACGTCGGTGACAGGCACCTTTGCCACCTTTTTTGTTCCATTGGGCAAGGAAAGAGTGACCGCCCAGGACGCCTGTGTTCCATTGGGGACATAATACGGCTGATAGATAGATGGGATGTTCGAGAGATCGCCCGCGTTTGCGTACTTGAGATAGGCATCCGGCAGCGCGACATAGCGGCCGCTCGCTGGTTGTAGCCCATCAGGAAGTGAGTGTTGCGTAAAGGAAGTTGCCCACACCGTATAATGCGTTGCAGTAGCTGGCCCCAGGCCGTTATTCGCCTCGTTGAGAGTCGCGTTCACTTGCTGCAATGCCTGTTGGGACTGGGCGAGTAGCGTTGTCACGTTACCCCCGGTCAGTGCGGAAAGTTGTGCAGTGAGCGAACGGTACACCTGTGTTCTTCCGGTGAGATTCTCTTGCACCCCCATCCGTCCCAGCGATGCCGGGTCTACCTGCATCAAATCGAGCCAGGCACCGCGTACATCTGTGCTGATTTCTGCGCAGTGAGCAGATGAAATGGTGTCAGTCTGGCATATGTGGAATGCTCGTTGTTGGATTGAAGTTGTGCCACTGGCCCATACGAAAATCAGGTTTTGCATATCCGTCGGTTGCAGAGTGACAACCCCTGATTGAGATGCAACCGCAGTCAGTGGAAGAGTGACTATCAGATTAAAAAATACCGTGAGAGTTACACCTATCGCAACGAAATATTTCACAAAGTTGAAACACTTTTCTGGTAATTTCATGCCTTCTCAGTCTTCACTTTCCAAAGTTTGCCCTCCACTCCAATGCATCGGTATACAGGCATATCTGGACACATACATCATTCAGACACCCCGGATTGATGCCGTTTTCCTCAAGGGGAGGTTGAGCCATTATACAAACCAACTCCATGCCCGTCAATCGCTATGGCACAAAAATACCAACCGGGCAGGGATGTCCAGGCAAACAACACGCTGGCA
>DATGJV010000353.1:0-2732 GCA_035295005.1 Ktedonobacteraceae bacterium
GTACCGTTTTCGTTGAACAGACATCGTTTTCCTCCTCCTGACATTTCCCGATACAGCTTCATTCTATCTTATTGGCCTGTCCAGTTTCTGGGGGATAGTATATCTCCACTCTGTCCCCCCTATGTTATACTGTACCCATGCTGAACATTGACTATATTCGACAACATCCAGATAAGGTACAGGAAGGGCTGCGGCGACGGCAGGACGAACGGAGCATTGATGAACTGTTACGCCTGGCGGAGCAGCGCCGTGGCCTGATTACCCGTTGCGATGGTCTGTACACTGCCCTCAAGCGATTGAAAGATTCCCATCGCACAGTGCCACTTGAGAAACGCGGGGAATTGAGCGAGAAAATGAAAGCCACCTCGCGGGATATACGCGAACTTGAATTGCAAATTGCCGATCTAGACACGCATCTCCAGCCGTTGTTGCTCAGCATTCCCAATATTCCGCACGCCAGTGTCCATGATAGCAGCGAGAAGGACGACCACGAACTGCGATGCTGGGGCGAACCTCTGGCGTTTCAATATGACCCGCGACCACACTGGGAGCTTGGCGAATACCTGCACCTGCTCGACTTTGAAAGCGGCACGAAGATTGCCGGGAGCAGTTCTGTGAACCTGATAGGTATGGGAGCGAGGCTGGAACGCGCCCTCATTTCCTTTATGCTCGATGTCCATACGCGGGAACACGGCTACACAGAGGTGATGCCGCCCTACCTTGCCCGTCGTTCGATTATGGTTGGCGCGGGTCAATTGCCCAAATTCGAGGAACAGGTCTATGCCTGTCCAGAGGACGATTTATTTTTAAACCCGACCGCCGAAGTGCCGCTCGTGGGTATTCATAGCGATTCCATTTTGCCGCCCAAAACATTGCCATTGCGCTACGTCGCCTGGACAACAGCCTTCCGCCGCGAAGCTGGCTCGGCCTCGCGGCAGACCCGCGGCCTCTTACGTCTGCACCAGTTCAACAAAGTCGAGCTATTTCAACTGGTCGAACCGCAAGACTCTTACACTGTACTCGATCAAATGCTGGCGCACTCCGAAACGATTTTGCGGCGACTGGAAATGCCCTATCGTGTCGTTGCCCTGAGCGCGGCAAATCTGCCCTTTGCTTCCGCCAAAACGATAGACCTTGAGGTCTGGATGCCCGGTCAGGGGCGCTACGTCGAGATTTCCTCGATCAGCAACTGCGAAACATTCCAGGCACGGCGAGCAAGTATCAGGTATCGTCCAACCAATGGCAGTAGGGCAGAGTATCCCCACACACTCAATGCATCGGGCCTTGCTGTTGGCCGCACAATGGCCGCCATTCTAGAATCGTACCAACAGGCGGATGGTACCGTCATTGTCCCAAAAGTCCTACGCCCCTTTATGGGTGTCTCTCTGCTCACCCCGTAAAGTGTAGCGTGTAAAGTATGTGCGATTTTCTTGCCACCTATCTGAGAAGATAGTACAAGAAACTTGACGTAGCACAAACCGTTATATATACTGTACATGTGGAGTGAGGTGGGGAGGCAGGATGAGCAGGTTGGCTCTGTAGGCGAATTCGGAGGGATGGCCGAGCGGTTTATGGCGGTTGTCTTGAAAACAACTGGGTTAATAGCCCCGGGGGTTCGAATCCCTCTCCCTCCGCTAAAGGCAACGATGCCTTTTTATTTAGAACCTGTCCGGGTATATCGGTAGCGCAAGATCGCGTATTTGATCCTATACCCCCTGCGTACACAATACCGTTGACAATGTCCGTCAACGAGCGAAACGGTTTGTGGGAGAACGTTTTGCGGTTTATATGACGTTTATTGTTGTGTCTGGCCGAGAGGCCGGATGCGGATTGAAAAACAAACAAACGACGGCGGTAAAATATTGTGTCATTCATAACATCGTTGGAACAGTTACACCTCCCAGAGGTATTGCGGCGTATTGAGGCGCACTCCAAAACAGGGTTGCTCATCATTAAGCAAAATGCCCAATGGGTGGAATTCTATTTTCGTAATGGCAGATTGATGTGTATTGGCCCTGTGCGTGCCGATGCACCATTAGAAAAGCGGCTATTGCAAGCTGGCGTCATTTCACCACAGGCATTGCACGAAGCTTTACAGGTAATTGGTATGTCGCAGCCAGGTGAGACGCGGCTGGTCATCACACTTATGGATTTAGGCTATACGAACCGTGATGAATTGCGCACCTGGGCTATGCGAGAAACTACCGATGTTCTGCGGGTCATCCTGCAATGGCGTAGCGGCGAGGTCCGCTTTGAAGACGAAGTACAGCCTCAAAATGACCCTCTGCTGGTCGCACTTTCTCCCACCGCATTGCTAACCGCTTGCGCTTCACCGACACCTGAGCCACCTCCGGCTCGTCGCACAGATATTTCTCCCGCTCAACAGGAATCGCAACCACAACCACCGGCTCCTACCCCTTCGGCACCGCCTGGTTTTATGAATGTATCACAATTGCTCGCTGACGTACCGGGTTTCGCAGATGTACAGCCAGTACCAGAATCGCCCTTATCTTCTGCTGATGTGTTATTTGAAAGCAGTCAATTCTCCTCTCCAAATACCACGTTACCCGCTCAACCAGCATGGGTAGCGACACCGGCAATACCGCCGCGCATTGATACCTCATTCATGCGCCCTGAGATGGTGCTTATTCCGGCTGATCTATCAAATGTGCGCGAGCAGAATCCCCAATTTCAACTGACACCTGAGCAGTGGCGTCTCTTGACACGAGTAG